>JAUXEH010000136.1 GCA_030620655.1 Candidatus Aminicenantota bacterium
CGTGCTGGAGTTCCTGTCTTCCGACATCGTGGATCGGGTGCCCGAGCCTGCCAGGCCCCTGTACGTCATCCCCTTCGAGAACGAGATTTTCCTAGATAACGCCTTCCTCAAGCTGAGTTTTCCGGGATTCGACCTCACGGCCGGGAAACAGCAGATCTCCCTCGGGACCGGGTATGTTTGGAATCCCACCGACGTATTTAACACCAAGGACGTGCTGGATCCCACCTACGAACAGCCGGGACACAATGCGGTGCGTGTGGATGCGCCAGTTGGGAGCCGCGCCACGGTCACGGCCCTGTATGCGCCCGAGGCAACCTGGGAAGAATCCGGGAAGCTTTTTGAATTAAAGGCAGGGGCCGGTCGCTTTGACTTCACAATTGATCTGATCGAGATCCTCTGGGTGTTCCACGACTATACACATTTCAATCCCGAGGCACAGAATTTTGTGGCCCTGCCCGGCAAACGGCGCCTGCTGGGAGGGAGTGCTGTCGGCGAGCTGCTGGGACTCGGAGTCTGGACGGAGCTCGCCTACAACTGGATGGAGCAGACCGATGATTTCTATGAGCTCGTGGTCGGGGGAGACTACACCTTCGACTCCCAGACCTATGTCATGGCGGAGTACTACCGCAACACCCAGGGAAAATCCGACTACCGCGAGTACGACCTGAACGACTGGATGCGCTTCTTCACGGCCGAGCAAAAGGCCGTTTCGCGGGATCAGCTCTATGTGTTCCTGCAGCACCCGGTGACCGATCTTCTGAATCTGGGTGTACAGAATGTCCTGAGCCTCTCGGACGGGAGCATGGCCCTGGCGCCCACGGCCCTCTATTCCCTTTCCGACAATGTGGAGCTTTTCGCCTACCTGAGTTTCAGCATCGGGTCCGAAGGCAAGGCCTATGGAACCAACAACGGCCACGGCGGGCTGCTGCGGCTGCGTGTCTATTTCTGATCGAAGATGAAAGAGAGAACATCATGCGTGAAAAATTCCTGAAAAAACTGGCCCTTTGGCATGCCGCCCATCCCTGGCGGATGCTGGCCCTGGTGGCGCTGCTGACACTGGTTTTCGGCGTCCTGGCGGGGCACTTGGAGCTGACCATGCGCTGGTCCGACCTCCTGCCTACCGGGGACCGCCGCACCGTGCAGTTCAACCGCATCATCGACGAGTTCGTCTCCGCCACCAGCCTGGTGGTGGTGGTGCAGGGTGAGGAGGGGCGCATCAAGGCCTATGCCGATGCCCTGGCTCCGCGGATCCTTGCCGCCTACGACGTCGAGCGGGAAATGGACCTCTTCCGCCGCGTGGATCACAAGCGGGCAGTCGAATTCATGAAGGACCACGGGCTGCTGCTCATAAAAGAAAAGGACCTGGACAACATCAAGGATATCTATCAGGATCCCAACCTGGGCGGGCTGCTCGTCAACCTGAACAATGCCATGGAAAAGGAGTATGTGGGACAGCAGGAATCCATATCCACCCGGGAAAAGGAGGACCAGGCCGTCATGTTCCTGGACGGGATCCAGGGACTGGTGGCGATGCTCCAGAGGACTGCCCGGGGAGAGGCCCTGACCGATGAGGAGATCCGGGCCGTGGCAGACGGGCTCCTGATCGGCGATCCCTACTTCCTCTCCTATGACAAGCAGACGCTTATCCTCAACGCCATTCCCAACTTCACCATGATGGACACGGAGCTGATGGTGGAGGGCACGGACATGGTTCAGGAGATACTGGACGGCGAGATGTCCCGCGAGTTTCCCGATGTCGAGGCCGGCCTGACCGGGTTCATCGCCATCGGGCGGGACGAGATGGTCTATTCCGAACAGAGCCTGGGCTACACCTCGGTCATCGCCTTCGTGGCGATCCTGCTCATGCTCATTTTTTCCTTCCGGATGTGGGTGGCTCCCCTCCTGGCCGTGGCCAACCTCCTGGTCGGGCTGATTTGGGCCGTGGGGACCGCGGCTCTGGTCGTGGGCCAGCTCAATATCATGACCTCGATGATGGCGGTCATCCTGCTGGGCTTGGGGATCGACTTTTCCATCCACCTCATTTCCGGGTTCACTGAGTGGCGGGCGGCCGGCGATTCCATCGCTGTCGCACTGGAAAAGACCTTCCTCAAGAGTGGGAAGGGCGTCATCACCGGGGCCCTGACCACGGCCTGTGCCTTCTTCACTCTGATCATCAGCCATTCCCGGGGCATGAAGGAGATGGGCCTGGTGACAGGATCCGGCCTCCTGGCTATCCTGGCCGCCACGCTGCTCTTCCTGCCCGTGCTCCTGGTGTTCCGCGAGCGACGCCTCGAGCGAAAACAGGCCAGAGGCTCCGATACCCTGCCTGCGGTCAAGAGAGACATCACGTTCCGGTTCCTGGGAGACGCGGCCGCTTGGCTGGGTAAGCATTACGCCTTCACGCTGGCCTGCGGCCTGGCCCTGACGGTATTCTTTGTATGGTCGGGGATGCGGATCACCTTCGATCACAACTACATGAACATCGAGCCCAAGGGCCTGACCTCGGTCATGCTGCAGGATGTGATCCTGGAAAAGTTCGACATGGGCATGGACTACGCGCTCGTCCTGTGCGACGATGTGGAGCAGTCCCGCGAGATCGCTGAGCAGTACCGGGAGGTCGGATCGGTCGCCATGAGCGAGGACATCTCCCTCTACCTGCCTTCCCCGGCCCAGCAGCAGGAACGCCTCCCCCATATCCACCAGATCCAGGAGATTGTCGGTGCGCAAACGCCGCGCGAGTCGATCGCGCAGGGCGAGCTCGAGGACATCGCCTCCGAGATCGAGCGGCTGGAGATGAACGTCATGGAGATGCAGGACATGGCCTTCCTCGGCGGCCAGGACAAGGTGGACACCAAGTGCAAGTCTCTGGTGGGAGATCCGGACCATCCGGAATCCGGCAGCCGGATCCGGCGGCTCTTTGATTCGATAGCAGAGGGAGATCCGTCTCTGCTCGCCGCGGGGCTCTCCACTTTTCAGCAGGCCTTCGCTCCCTACTTCCAGGATTCCGTGATCCGGATGACCGGAACCCGGGAAATACATCTGGCTGACCTGCCGGAATCCATCCTCGACCGCTACAGCAACGAACGCCGTGATCAGTTCCTGATCTCGGTATTTCCGGCCGGAAACGTCTGGACGGACGCTACCTTCCTGAAGCGCTTCGTGGACGACCTGGAGCGGGTCAGCGACCGGGCCACCGGCATGCCCCTAGTCTTCCGGGCGCTGATCGAGGTGATCGGGCAGGACGGCCGCAATGCCGTGCTGCTGACCCTGGCGATCGTGTTCCTGCTGCTCTTGGTGGACTTCCGGAGCCCCGGCTATGCGCTGATGGCCATGATTCCCCTGGCCGTGGGAGTGTTCTGGATGGTGGGTTTCATGAGACTGACGGGCATGCAGTTGACGGTCATGAACGTTATGGGGCTGCCCATGATCCTGGGCATTGGAATCGACGACGGTGTGCACATCGTCCACCGCCTGCAGTCTGAGGGCAGGGGGAAGCTCCGGGTGATCTTCTCCAGCACCGGCAAGGCGGTTCTCCTGACTTCGCTGACCACCATGCTGGCCTTCGGCTCGCTGGTCTTTTCCATCTGGCGCGGCTTCGCCCACCTGGGTGGAGCGCTCTTCCTGGGTGTGGGCGCCTGCTTCCTGACGACTGTGCTCTTCCTCGCCGGCATCATTGGCTTCCTGGAAAGAAAACCATGAACTTTCCAAGTGCTCCTGCGTTATATCTATAGACAGAGAAGACAGTGAAAGAAAGGGGACAGGTACATTTAGCTCTCTAAATGTACCTGTCCCCTTTCTTTCTATTTGAGGAGAACGGCCCGTGTTTCAGAACTATATCAAGACCGCCTTCCGCAACCTGAAAAGATACAAGGGGTATTCCTCCATCAACCTGCTGGGCCTGGCCATCGGGATCGCCTGCTGCATCCTCATTCTGCTGTATGTGCAGGACGAGTTCAGCTACGACCGCTATGCCCTGGAGTATGAGGATATTTACCGCATCGTCCTGTCTGTCCAGACTCCGGAGCGCGGCGAGATGAACGTCGCGCGCACGCCTCCCCCCTGGGGTCCGTCGCTGGCTGAGGACTACCCCGAGGTGGAGAGCTTTGTCCGCTTCAAGACCCCGATGGTGTCCTGGCTGGTGAGCAACGAGGCCGTGGACAAGCGCTTCCACGAGAAGGGCTTCTACTTCGCCGACCATACCGTTTTCGAGTTCTTCAACCTGCCCATGCTCTCAGGAGATCCGCAGACGGCCCTGGTGGAACCGCGGACCGTGGTCCTGACCGAGACGGTGGCACAGAAGTATTTCGGAGACGAAGATCCCATGGGCAGAATACTGCGCCTGGACAATACCTACGACTTCCAGATCACGGGCGTCATCGAGGACGTACCCCGGCATTCACACTTCGATTTCGATATCCTGGCCTCCATCTCCACACTCGGAGTCATCCCCATTTACGGGGGCGATGTCTATCTCACCTGGCGGAGCGGCTTGGTCCCGGATCTATACACCTATATACGGCTTCGCAAAGGGTCAGCGCCCCAAGAGCTCGAAGATAAGATGCCCGAGTTCCTGAGCAGATACATGGGGGAGGTCCTCAACCGCATCAACGTGCAGTTCAATCCCCGCCTTCAGCCCTTGAGCCGGATCCACCTGCACTCCAACCTGGAGGCCGAGATCCGTGCCAACTCCGACATCCGCTACATCTACATATTCTCTGCCATCGCCGTCTTTGTGCTGGTCATCGCCTGCATCAACTTCATGAACCTGTCCACAGCTCGCTCGGCCTCAAGGGCCCAGGAGGTGGGCATGCGCAAGGTGATCGGGGCCCAGAAGCGTCAGCTCATCCTTCAGTTTCTGGGAGAGTCCCTGCTGATGGCGTTCCTGGCGCTCCTGCTGGCCGTGGTGCTGGTGATGGTGTTCCTCTCCTTCTTCAATTCGCTCTCCGGCAAGCAGCTGTCCCTGAGCCTCGGCAATCCCCTCGCGGTCCTGGGTTTTGTGGGCGTGACCCTGCTGGTGGGGCTGCTCTCCGGCAGCTATCCCGCCTTTTTCCTGTCCTCGTTCGAGCCTGTGGCGGTGTTCCGGGGCTCCCTCAAGTCGGGCCGATCCAACGCCCGCCTGCGCAAGTTCCTGGTGGTGTTCCAGTTCGCGCTCTCCATCATCTTTATTATCGGGACCGGGGTCGTCTTTCGCCAGCTTCATTACGTCCAGAACAAGGTCCTGGGCTTTGACAAGGAACAGGTGGTGGTACTCCCTATGGGAGACCCCCTGGCCCGGCAGGTCTATCTGACATTCAAGGACCGCGTCCTGCAGAGCCCGCATGTGCTGGCCTTATCAGGGACCAACAGTGTCCCTGGGGGATTGATTAACATCATGCTTCTTCTGCCGGAGGGGGCTGAGGCGGGCAACGAGGTCACTATGGAAGCCTTCTTCGTGGACCATGATTTCGTAAAGACCATGGGGCTCGAGCTGGCAGCCGGCCGCGAGTTCTCCCTCGAGTATTCCACTGACGCCGCAGAGGCATTCATCCTGAACGAGACTGCCGTGCGCCAGCTGGGATGGGAGGGCCAACCTCTGGATAAAAGGATCACCATCCAGGGCTTCCGAAGGGGCCGTGTCATCGGTGTGGTCAAGGACTTTCACTCCAAGTCCCTGCATCAACGGATCGAGCCGCTGGTCATCCAGATCGCCCCTGATCCGGATGCGTTCCTGCAGCTTGTGACCCGGATCGCGCCCGGGAATATCGAGAGGGCCCTTGACGATATCCGGGAGGCCTGGGAGCAGGTCTATCCCAACGATCCGTTCGTCTACTCCTTCCTGGACGAGGATTTCGACAGCCTCTACCGCTCCGAGCGGCTGCGCGGCCGGATCTTCCTGACATTTTCCGCTCTGGCGGTCCTGATCGCCTGTTTGGGCCTCCTGGGCCTGGCCTCCTTCACGGCCGAACAGAAGACCAAGGAGATCGGCATCCGCAAGGTCCTGGGGGCTTCCGAAGTCAGCATCGTCCGCCTGCTCTCCATGGAGTTCATCCGCCTGGTCCTGC
Source organism: Candidatus Aminicenantota bacterium (assembly GCA_030620655.1). Lineage (GTDB taxonomy): Bacteria > Acidobacteriota > Aminicenantia > Aminicenantales > Aminicenantaceae > JAUXEH01. The sequence continues at coordinate 6,042 of JAUXEH010000136.1, forward strand.
TGGCCGGCCTGATCGCCTGGCCCCTGGCCTATCTGGTCATGCACAACTGGCTGGGGAATTTCGCCTACCGGATCAAGATGCCGCTGGTCATTTTCCTGCTGGCGGGAGTCCTGGCCGTGATTATCGCGCTGGCCACGGTGAGCATCCAGGCCGTCCGGGCCTCCCTGGCCGATCCGGTGGACTCCCTCCGTACGGAGTGAACCACTGATCGCCTGCTGGATTGACCTTTTTTTGGGATTGGCGTATACTTCGCCCACTCCGATATATAGAGCTGAAGGCCAGCCTCAATACCATAAACAATAGACATGAAGGTGAAGTGCCGATGAGTATAGCCACAGAAAAGATGCGGAACATAGGTATCAGTGCGCACATAGATTCCGGGAAGACGACGCTTACGGAGCGGATCCTGTTCTACACCAAGAAGATCCGCAAGATGCACGAGGTCCACGGCCGGGACGGCGTGGGCGCCACCATGGATTCCATGGAGCTCGAGAAGGAGCGCGGCATCACCATTACCTCGGCCGCCACCAGCGTGTCCTGGGACGATCATGCCATCACCATCATCGACACGCCCGGGCACGTGGACTTCACGATCGAGGTGGAGCGCTCGCTGCGGGTGCTGGACGGCGCCATCCTGGTGCTCTGCTCGGTCGGCGGCGTCCAATCCCAGTCCATCACCGTGGACCGGCAGCTCAAGCGCAACCGGGTCCCAACCTTGGCTTTCATCAACAAGTGCGACCGCATCGGAGCCGACCCGTTCAAGGTTAGGGACCAGTTGGTCGAAAAGCTGGACCGGAACGCGGTCCTGATGCAGATCCCCATCGGGTTGGAGGCGGATCACCTCGGTGTGGTGGACCTGGTGGGCATGGAGGCCGTCTATTTTGAGGGAGACGACGGGGAGATCATCCGGCGGGGAAGCATCCCCGACGAACTGCTGGCCGAGGCCGAATCCAGGCGGGAGGAGATGCTGGAAGCGGTGTCTATGTTCTCGGACGAGCTGATGGAGGCCATCCTGGAGGGAGGCGCGATCTCCCCTGACCTGATCCATGCGGCCGTGCGGGCGGGGACCGTTTCCCAGCAGCTGACCCCCGTCTTCCTGGGAGCAGCCTACCGGAACAAGGGAGTGCAGACCCTGCTTGATGCCGTTGTGAGCTACCTTCCCCATCCCGGGGAGGTGGAGAACACGGCTCTGGACCTCGATCAGGACGAAAAAGAGGTGCCCCTGTCGTCCGATCCGGACGCGCCCAGCGTGAGCCTGGCATTTAAGCTCGAGGACGGGCCCTATGGCCAGCTCACCTACATCCGCGTCTACCAGGGGAG
>JAUXEH010000408.1 GCA_030620655.1 Candidatus Aminicenantota bacterium
CTCCTGGAGCAGGGGGCTGCGGACCTGCGCATTTTCGATCTGCCGTATGATCAGGGAGTAGGCCTTGAACACCCGGGCATTGTGAGACGTGAGGAGGTGGATCCTATGGATGGTCTTCCGGGTGCGGCGGTTGAGGAACGACTGGATCACCAGCAGTCCCAGGGGGATGCCCCAGTGAAGCCCGGCAAAGATCATTCCGGCCGCCGTCAACGTGCACACGGGCAGCAGGTGGATGGCCAGGGTCAGCGCTTTGTTCTCGAACACCATATGGGGCTCGGCCATCAGCTGCGGGAAGGCGTTCGGCCTCTGCAGCGATTCCTTGATCTGCCGTCCGAAGGCCTGCACACAGTGGCGCAGCGCGATCTTGTCGGACAGCTCGCCGACGGCCTCCTGCCTGGCCTGGAGCAGGCCGCGGGGATCCTGCCCCGGATGGTCCCCGAGCCAGCCCGAGAGGCAATCCGAGCCGAAAGCGGTCGTGGTCCGGTTCAGGAAATGGAACACACTCCTCGGGCCGAACAGATCCAGGTCGGAGCTGAAGGGGTGCTCGGGGTCCGCATAGACGCTCCCGTCCGCGTAATCCACGAACCTATGCTCGAGCGCCTGGATCTCCATCTCGTTCAGGGAACGCACCAGGAGGATGAAATGGCGTTTCCGGATGAATTGCTCGTGGATGATGGCCGGGACTGCGAAAAGGAAAATCGCCGCTCCCAGCAGGAGGATGTAGGTCTCATCCGCGTCGGCCGCGATCTTGTACAGGAAGAAGATGCCGCAGGCGATGATGGTCAGCTTGGCCGCGATCAAGACGGTCTCGATAGGCCGCTGGCGCTTGAGCCTCAGATCACAATCCCGTATGCGGGATCGGTAGGTGTCTTCGGGTGGCATGCTCACTTTCTTCCAAATCCCAAATGTTCTCGGTAATGCACATCTTATCGTTATTCATCCACATCATCAAGTTCGCCCCTGATTTACCGACAGAACTGCACTTCCCATGTCATTGCGAACACCCTTCGGGTGTGAAGCAATCTGTGAGATCACTTCGCTTCGCTCGTGATGACAGAAACTTCGCTCGTGTAGTGGGGTGGTACCTTGGGGGACGTCCCCCAGGATCAGCGCTTTGGGTTAAGGCGTTTGAGGAGTTTTTTCTCGTCCTGTATGCCCTTGAGGATCTCCGGAAACAGCCGGCGGGACTCGTCCTCGTCGAACATGCTCTCCTGGATCTCTATGGCGTTGCCTTCGATCAGGCAGGTGACCTCACACGTAGAAACGGGGATCCGCACATAACCCGCACTCACGTTCTCGCCGAAGGTGGTCACCTGCAGGATCATCTTCTCGCCGTTGCCGTACGCATGGCTCAGCACCACGATGTGCTCCTCCCGGTTGGCCATGCTGCCGTCGAGGTTGAGATGGAATTCCCGCTTGATGAAATCCTCTGTCTCTCGGAACCCGAACTCCCGGACCTCCTTGTAGATGGCGAGCAGCACCTGGGCGGGATCTTTGTTGGTTTCGGCCTGCGCGGTCGAGCAAGGGGACGGCAGCATGCCCCAGGCCATGCCGGAGATCACACAGACAGCCGCGCAGGACCCGAGGATCGAACTCAGCAGGTTCGAGGCGCGCCTTCTCATCGTCCGATTCTCTGGATAGATCTATCTATCTATAATATGGAGCAATTCCCGGGCTTTGTCAAAAATTCGGGATTCGATCGCTTGCGCGCGGTTCTGCTAATCCAGGGGCCAGAACTGGTTGTCGAACCAGATGTCCTGTTTGAGCTCGTCATCCACCTTGGCCAGCATCTCCATGTGGGTGACCTCCCAGCGGGACAGCCAGCCGAAGACCTCTTTCTCCGCATCGGATCCCGCCTGCTCGGCCTGCTCGGAGTAGTAGGCCACCGCCCGCTTCTCGAATTCCAGGGCAGCCGAGATCACGGCGGCCTCGTAGCCCGCGCCGGATACGTTCTGCACGATCTCCAAAGTAAGGACGGATTCGGTGACCTGCGCGTGGCCCTCCTCCATCCCGGAGGCATCCAGGTTCTCTCCCCGGGACAGCCGCCTGAACTGCTTCGCCAGGAAGGCGATGTGTTTGACCTCCTCCTCCGCCAGCCAGCCGAAGAGGTCCTTCACGGCTGCCACCTCGGTGGTCTTGACCACCGATTCATACAAAGCCTTGCCCTTGTGTTCGAGCAGGAGCGCGTTTTTCACGATGTCCAGCACTCTATCGTCTTCTGCCATTTTCCCTCTCCTGAGCCCCGAATTGTACCATCAATGTCAACGCTTCTCAAACTCATCACCGTGCCCTGTGGAGAGTAAAGAGAATTACACATGTCATAGTAAAAGGGGGGGCTTCGCCTGAAGACACACGGACTCTATATCCGTTGTCAGGAAGGACGCATCGAGAGTATGCACAATATATATTCGGTGCAAGAAGACTCTTCTATTCCCAACTCATCTTATACACAACTATCTCTTTAAAACCACTCTCTTTTTCTCTGAGCAAATAAAGCCGCTTGTTTCTAATCCGTGCATATAAGGGGAAATGGCCAGTAAGCCTCTCCACGTATACATCCAACTC
>JAUXEH010000386.1 GCA_030620655.1 Candidatus Aminicenantota bacterium
CCGCCCATTGCCCTGTCCCCGGAATCACCGCTGGCTGAGGACGTCCCTTTCGTAGCGCAGGACCTCGGCGATCCACTCCTGATCAGGGAGCACCTCCCGGGTCAGGCAGTGATAATCCCACACCGCGCCGGACGGCAGGGATCTGGTATCCTCCAGCAGGGCCAGGCGCTGGAAAAAATCGCCCTCCTCTTCATGCTGCCTGAGGCGGATAGTAGGCTCCAGCAGGGCCAGCAGCAGGGCCTTCAGCACGGCCCGCGCCCCAATCACCCAGGCTCCGATCCGGTTCATGCCGGCATCGAAAAAATCCAAGGCGATGTGCACCCTGTCCAACGCGTCGGCCCGCACCAGCTCCGTCATCAGGTCCCTGATTTCATCGTTGAGGATTACGACATGGTCGCTGTCCCAGCGGATACCCCGGCTGACATGCAGGAGCAGTTCGTCCGAGAACACGAGGAGGGCCGAGATCTTATCCGCCACCGATTCTGTGGGATGGAAGTGGCCGGTGTCCAGGCACAGCATCTTCCCGCTGGTCAGGGTATAACCCATGTAGAATTCATGGGAACCCACGACGAACGACTCGGAGCCAATGCCGAAGAGCTTGCTCTCCAGCGCATCCTTCATCCGGGTATCCGGATATTCGACGGCATAGATCCGGTCGAGGGATTCCTTCAACAACCGGCGGTGCAGGAGACGGTCGATCGTGATGTCTTTGGCACCGTCGGGGATCCAGAGGTTGTGAACACAGGCACTTGACTGGGCCTCTCCCAAATACTCGCTGATGGCCCGGCACCGCTTGACATGTTCGATCCAAAACTCCCGGATGGACGGGTCCCTGTGGCTCAGCGTAAATCCCGACTCCGCCAGGGGATGGGCGAAACAGGTGGCATTGAAATCGAGCTTCAGTCCCTCCTGAGCGGCCCAGTCCCTCCAGCCCTGGAAGTGCCGCGGATCGATCCGATCCCGGTCCACGGCGCTGCCGCCGAAGTCTCCGTACATGGCATGCAGGTTGAGGCGGTGGGAGCCTGGGATCAGGGCGAAAGCCTGTTGGAGGTCCTGCCTCAGTTCTGCCAGGGTGCGCGCCTTGCCGGGATACCGGCCCGTCACCTGGATGCCGCTCCCCTCCAGCCCCAGTTCACGGGGCTCGAATCCACCCACATCGTCCCCCTGCCAGCAGTGCAGGGAAAGGGAAGCCCTGCGCAGCCGCTCCAGCGCCTCATCGGTGGAAACGCCGAGTGCAGCGTATCTGTCACGAGCCTCCATGTAGGCTTTCTTGCGGTCCATGTCTCCCGGCATAGTTCCTCCTATCCCCCCTCCAGCAGATCCTGAAAACGCGCATAGGCCTGATCCCATTCCCGGACATCCTGGGGCTCGAAAAGATCCAGAGTAAAGGAGCGGCGCACGATCCCGCGGAGCTCGGAGATCCCGGACACCTCGCCCAGGCACTGCGCCTGAATCAGGATGTTGCCGACCGCTGTCGCCTCCGCCGGGCCGGCACTCACCGGGAGTCCGGTGGCATTGGCGGTGAACTGGTTTAGCACGGCATTCCGTGAGCCGCCTCCAATGACATACAGCCTTGTGATGGGTTCGGGGGCCACGGTGCGCATTTGATCGAGCACGTGCCGATATTTCAGGGCCAGGCTCTCCAGGATGCAGCGTGTCACAGCCGCCACCGAGTCCGGGACCGGCTGCCGGCTCCGGCGGCATGACTCCCGGATAGCTTCGGGCATATCATCGGGATTCAGGAAGGCTTCCGCATCGGGATCCACCAGGGACCGGAAGGCAGGAGCCTCCTCCGCGGCCCGGACTAGTTCCTCGTAGGAGTAGGGACGGTCTTTCTGCCAGGAGAGGCGGCAGGCCTGAAGCAACCAGAGCCCGCAGATGTTTTTGAGGAGGCGGAAGCACCCGCCCGCTCCCCCCTCGTTGGTGAAATTGAGTGCTAGGGCCCTAGGATCGATGATGGGCTTCTCCACCTCGATTCCCAGGAGAGACCAGGTGCCCGAGCTTATGTAGGCCCAACCCGTCCCCTCGGCCGGAACCGCAGCCACCGCAGAGGCGGTGTCATGTGTCGCGACGGCCACGGCGGGGATTTCCCCCAAGCCGGTCAAGCGGGCCAGGTCCGGGAGCAGTGTACCTACCACCGTGCCCGGGGGCACGACAGGCTGCATCAGGGAGGGTGACAGTTCGAGGAGATCCAACAGTTCGGCCTCCCAGTCCCCGGTCACCGGGTTGTAGAGTTGGGAGGTCGTGGCAAAGGTGAATTCGGTGCTCCGCTTACCTGTCAGCATGTACACAAACAGGTCCGGCATAAAAAGCAGGTCCTGCGCCACGCCCAGCAGAGGAGAGCCGGAAAGCCGCAGGGCATAGAGCTGGAAGAGCGTGTTGAAGGGGAGGAACTGGATCCCGGTCAAGCCGTATATCCGTTCCCGGGGAATCCGCCGGAACACCTCGTCCATGATCCCCTCGGTACGGGGATCCCGGTAGGCGACGGGCAGGTCAAGGAAGGACCCGCCGGGACCCAAGAGCCCGAAATCCACACCCCACGTGTCCACCCCCAGGCTTTCCGGGGGCGAGGCAGCACTCCCGATACAGAGCTTAAGCGCCTGCAGGATGTCTTCGAACAGGCGGAAGATGTTCCAGCGCCAATGCCCCAAAAGATAAACCATTCCGTTGGCGAAGCGGGCTTTCTCCTCCAGGAGGAGGGTCTGGTCACGCATCCGTCCCAGTATGGCCCGGCCGCTCTCCGCACCCAGGTCAAACGCCAGGTACGACCGTTCTTGCATATGCACTCACCTTGCCAGAATCCAATTATCACACTCCCCCCCCTCCTAGTCAACGGCCTTCCAAACCACCCCCTCATTGTTCC
>JAUXEH010000380.1 GCA_030620655.1 Candidatus Aminicenantota bacterium
GCTCGCAATGACATCAAGCTTCCTCGCCGAACTTCTTGACCACGTCGAAGACCTCCTGAGGTGTGGGCACGATCCCGCCCATGCGGCCGTAGAACCGCACCGGCTTCTGCCCGCACACCGCCAGCTCGATGTCCTTGACCATCTGGCCGGCGTTCATCTCGATCGAGCAGAACAGCTTCACATGGTCGCGCGCTGCGATCTCGCGCACGCGGTCGAACGGAAAGGGCCACACAGTTATCGGCCGGAACATCCCCAGCTTGAGCCCGGCCTCCCGGCCGATCTGCACGGTTTTCTTGGCCACCCTCGAGGTCAGCCCGAAGGCCGTGATCACCAGCTCCGCATCGTCCATCATGTACTCGTCGTAGCGGACTTCGTTCTCCCGCATCAGCTTGAACTTGGCCTGAAGCTCGAGGTTTTTCTCCTCCATGGTCTCTGACCTGATGTATAAGGACGTCAGGATGTTGCGTTCCCGTGTCTTGGGTTTCCCCACCGTGGCCCAGGGCTTGTCGGGCTTGTACTCGATGGGATCGGGGAGTTCCACCTTTTCCATCATCTGGCCGATGGCCCCGTCCGACAGCAGCATGGTGGGCGAGCGGTACTTGTCCGCCAGTTCGAACGCCAGGTAGCAGTGGTCCACCATCTCCTGCACGGAATTCGGTGCCAGCACGATCAGGTTGTAGTCGCCGTGGCCGCCTCCCTTGGTGGCCTGGTTGTAGTCACTCTGGCTGGGCTGGATGGTGCCGAGCCCGGGTCCGCCGCGCACGATGTTCGCGAACACGCACGGGATCTGCGCGCAGGCGAGGTAGGAGATGCCCTCCTGCATGAGCGAGAACCCGGGTGAGGACGTCGTGGTCATGACACGGCCGCCGGCCCCGCCCGCCCCGTACATCATGTTGACGGCTGCCACCTCGCTCTCCGCCTGGATCAGCGTGTAGTTGTACTTGGGTTCCTCGCGAGCCAGGTACTCGATCACCTCGGACTGGGGGGTGATGGGGTATCCGAAATAGGCCTGCAGGCCCGCCCGGATGGCGGCCTCGGCCAGGGCCTCGTTGCCTTTCATGAGCTTGACTTCACCCATTGTCATATCTCCTGTCCCTGGGCCGCCGCACCGCCGCCGGCCGCGTCCTTCCGCTTGCGAAAGACCGTGATGGCGCCCTCCGGGCAGATGACGCCGCAGTTGGCGCAGCCGATGCATTCCTCCTCATCGACCAGATAGGCGAAGTGCAGGCCGTAGCTGTTGGCCTCGGATGTGTTGAGCGCCAGACAGTCTGTCGGGCAGTGCAGCACGCACAGGTTACAGCCCTTGCACTGTTCGATGTCTATTTCCACATAACCTTTTGCAGGCATGGCAACCTCCGTTGTGATTGGGGCTTGAAATTGGGGACAGGCCCCAAAAAGAATTGGGGCCTGTCCCCAATTTTATAACTCAAAAGACAGCACGCGGTGGGAGTGGCACTGGATGTTGACCGCAGCCGGCATGGATGCGATGTGACAGGGGTGCGACTCCACGTGTACGGCCAGTGCAGTGCAGCGTCCGCCCATGCCCTGGGGTCCGATCCCGAGGTTGTTGATGCGCTCGAGCAGGCGCTTTTCCATGTCCGCGTAGAAGGGATCCGCATTGTGCGAGCCCAGGGGGCGCCGCAACAGGGACTTCTTGGCGAGCAGGGCCGCGAAATCGAAGTTGCCGCCCACACCCACACCCACCACGATGGGCGGGCAGGGGTTGGAGCCTCCTACCTCGGCCACCTCCACGACGAAGTCCTCGATGCCCTGCTGCCCGGCCGCCGGCGCGAACATCCGCACCTGGCTCATGTTCTCGGCGCCGCCGCCCTTGGCGATGAATGTCAGCTTGAAGACATCACCCGGCACCAGCTCCCAGTGGATGAAGGCCGGTGTGTTGTCGCCCGTGTTCTTGCGGCGGATGGGATCTTCCACCACGGATTTCCGCAGATAGCCTTCCTCGTAGCCCAGGCGCGTGCCTTCCTCGATGGCCTCGCGCAGGCTGCCCAGGCCGTCGTCCTTGTTGAGGTCGACGTCTTCGCCCACCTCCACGAAGAACACCGCCAAGCCCGTGTCCTGGCACAGACCCAGCCTATCTTCCCTGGCGATGTCGGCGTTTTCCAGCATCTGGTCGAACACGGAGAGGGCCGCGGGCGATTCTTCCTTGGCCTGCATGTCCTTGATGACCTGCAGGACGTCATCCTGCAGCTCGAAGTTGGCTTCCTGGACAAGGTCCTTGATCTTGTCCCTGACCTCGGACAGATTGATGGTTTTCATATAATACCTCCGGGTGAATGAAAAAAAGTGTATGATGTTTTAGCGTTTTTTGGCATGAAAGAGTAGTTTATTCTGCCGCCCCCAAAACGTCAAGACAGAAAAAGGGGCTGTCCCCTTTTTCTGTCCCATTTTTTTATAAAACCCACCCCGTGAGGGGTGGGCCCATAAGGAGGGTTATGGGGGCAGTCCGCTAGGTACCCAGGCGGTACTGCCCCCGTGTGCGGATGACCCGGTGGCATGCCGGGCCATCAGACTTATAGGAGGTCATCGCGCAGCCGTAAGAACGGCCGTGGCAATCGCGATGTATACATTGGGAGTCCATGGGAGCTTACCTATATCCAGACATCGATCTTTTTCATCCGGCGAAACATATGCGCCGGGGACACATCCAGGATCTCGGCGGTGGCCACCGGGTCGTTGTTGGTGATCTCGAGCACGTAATTCATGTAATCGCGCTCCAGCTCCTCGAGCGACGGCAGCTTGCCCTCTCTGGCTACCGCCTGCCGCTTCTGAAGGTAGACGGCCAGGTAGCGGGAGCTCTTTATTAGGTTGGGTTTTCTCATCTTAAGACACTCCCCGGCTGCGGCTGGACACTGTCGATCATGCGCAGGTTGTTGACCACGACATACGAGA
>JAUXEH010000150.1 GCA_030620655.1 Candidatus Aminicenantota bacterium
AAGGTCCTGGCCGCAGGATCCAGCCAGAGCGCCGGTATCCCGGCGGGCATACCGGCCCGGTTCATGCGCTTCTTCCGGCGCGGGCGAGGAGGAGGCGGCGGTGACGTGACCTTTATCGACCAGAAGGATCTCAAGAACCTCAGGCTTCACAACGGCATCCCCGGCAGGGGCGAGGTCGAGTACCACTTCCTGGTGGAAGGCAGCGGCACCGTGACCGTCAAGCTCGACTGCGTCAAGGGCGGCACGCACACCAAGAGTTTCATGCTGAAGTAGCAAGCAATTTATATGAGGCCCATGACTTAGTCCGGTCATGGGCCTCTCATTTCTTCAAGGGGAATCTTCCATCCACCTGAATCCGCGCGCACAAGGCGAGGCTATTCGTAGCGAAGTGTATCCACGGGATCGGACATGGCCGCCTTCAAGGTCTGGGTACTGATGGTGACAAATGCGATGAAAAGAGCCGCCCCGGCAGCCAACAGGAATGTTCCCAGCGTAATATCGATCCGGTAGGCGAAGTTATCCAGCCACTGGCGCATGGCGAAATAGGCCACAGGCCAGGCTATAACGTTCGCCAATACCACCATCCTCACGAAATCTTTGGTCAACAGTCCCACGATCCTGGCGACTGGGGCGCCCAATATTTTCCGGATCCCGATCTCTTTGGTCCTGCGCTCGACCGAAAAAGACGCCAGGCCCAACAGACCCAGGCAGGCGATGAAGATGGCCAGCAGAGAAAAATAGCCGAAGATCTCACCGGTCCTCTGCTCCTTCTGGTACAGCTCGTTGAAGGAGTCATCCAGGAAGAAGAAGTCGAACGGCTGGCCCTTGGAGTTGTTTTCGAAGATCCCGCGGATGAGAGCCACCCGACTCTGAACATCACCCGGTCGGATCCGGACCGCGATGTGGCTGCCGCTCTCGAACGCCAGCACCATCGGCTGGATCTCCTCGTGGAAGGAGGCAAAATGGAAATCCTTCACGACCCCGATCACCCGGGTATAGTCCATGACATCGACTTCCTTGCCGACAGGATCTGCCCATCCCAGCTTTTTCCAGAGGGTCTCGTTGATCAGGATCGCCTTGTCGTCCTCTCCGAATTCCCTGGAAAAATTGCGCCCTGCTACCAGATCGATCTTGAAGACATCCAGGAAGTCATAGTCCACGTAGTCAAAACACACGTAGGTTTCGACGACCTCGCCGTTGTCCTTGACAAACTTGCCCCCGAAGTAGCGGCTGCGGATATTGGTCGGCAGCCCTCCGGATATGGAAACACCCAGGACCTCGGGATGCTGCAGCAGCTCGGTCCGGATAGCCTGGGCTTTGTCGCGTGTCTCCTGTTCCCGGACAGGGATGACCACTACATGTTCCCGGTCGAAACCCAATTTCTGATTCTTGATGTAGTTCAGCTGATTGAACACGACCAGTGTGCAGGCGATCAGGACGATGGAGGCGCTGAACTGAAATACCACTAAAACATTCCGGAGCCCCGCGCCTTTTTTTCCGGAGGCGCTGAAATCTTTCAGGACATTCACCGGCTTCAGGGCCGACAGGACCAGGGCAGGATAGGTCCCTGAGGCGATCCCCACAAACAACACGGTGCCGGCGATCAAGAACAGGAGGCTGGTCTGGGATAGGGCCCCCATCCCCAGATCGGCCCCGACCAGGAGATTGAAATAGGGTAGCCCGAATCTGACCAGCAGTAGAGAAATCCCCAGGGCGAAGGCGGTGACCAGAAGGGTCTCCCCGATAAACTGTTTGATGAGCTGCCTGCGGCTGGCCCCCGCCACCTTGCGTATACCGATCTCCCTGGCACGTGTCATGGAACGGGCCGTAACCAGGTTCATGTAGTTGATGCAGGCGATGAGCAGGATGATGAGGGCGATCGACACGAACAGATAGACAGACCGGATCTGGTTGTTGGTGGCGCGTTCGCCCCGGATCTGCGATCTGAGATGGATGTCCTCGATGGACTGCAGGAAGAAGGCATCGCTTCCCCCTTCCTGCCCCTGCCTGGCTAGAAAGGCCGGGAATTTCTCTTCAACCCGGGATTTGGCATCGGGTGTTATGAGTTCGACATAGGTAGCGAAGTTCCAGACATTCCAGTTGGCGATCATGTAGCTGTCTTTTTCTTCGGCCACGGTGGTGGCATGGGAGATGATATAGTCGAACCGGAGGTGCGAATTCTCGGGCACGTCCGCCATCACTCCCGTCACCGTCATGGCATATTGGCGGTATTTTTCCTTATAGGATACGATCCTGCCGAGGGGATCTTCGCCGGCGAAGAGTTTCTCGGCCACGTGCTCCGTGAGGACGATGGACCTGGGGGCTGCCAGGGCCCTCTCCAGGTCCCCCTTGAGCAGGGGAAAAGAAAAGATCTTCAGGAACTCGGGATCGGCAAAGATCCCGATCTGATAGAAATTCTTTTCCTGGTACTGGAGGATGGCCTTGTCCGTGAAGGATTCCCGGCTTCGGGTTGCTCTCTCGATCTCGGGGAATTCAGCGGCCAGGAGCTCGGCGAGGAGCTCGGGCGTATGGTCGGAAAATTCGGTAACGTCGGGCTCCCGCGCTGTGTTGCGGCTGATCACACGATATATTCTTTCCGATTTTTCATGGAAGCGATCAAAGCTCGTTTCAAACTGGACAAACATCAGGATCAGGATAAAACAGGCCATTCCCACGGCCAGGCCGGCTATGTTCAAAAGGGAAAACCATTTGTTCTTGAGCGTATTACGAAAAGATATGATCAGATAGTTTCTAAACATGGCAAAGCTCCAATATATCCGATTCGTGGCGAAACCCGGGAGGGAGCGGACCACCTGGAACCAGTACCAGAATAAGGCGGCCGCCGGGCCTCGATCTGCCTGGATATGGGAGAATACCTCACTGAAATCGCCCAGGTGAGTGTACTCGCCGTGGTCTGAATGGATTGACCTGAGGACCCACTCCGCGAACTTAAGCGGCTTTTGATATCTTGGGTTCGGTGTCATTCTCTCTTGTATCTCATGCCTTAAGGTCCAGCGCTCCCTGCCAGAGGGTCTCCTGGATCTTCTTCAGTTCCATCAGGGCTTTTTTGCCGTCCTTGGTGAGCCGGTAGATGCGTTTGCTGCGCCCCCCCCGTTCCTTGGTCGGTTCGGTCAGATGAGACTCCAGCAGTTTCTTTCGCTCCAGCCTTTCCAGAGGATCGTAGATGGATCCGAAAGACCAGTTCTTACGGGTTATCTGCATAAGCTCGCTCCGGATGGGGACACAGTAGGCTTCATCCTGGAGCTTCCAGACTGCCAGCAGCACCATTTCTTCAGACCTTGATAAAAGCTTCATACCATTCCTCGCTTGTAAATATCTTCCATATTCTGGAAGATATCGGCAGTTTTGTCAAGCGATTTGTTCCAGAAAACGAATATAATTGCAATTTATTCCTTTTTCAGATCCAGATTGGTCTAAATCGGTGTGAAAACCCTAGGCAGCGGCCTTAATTTCAAAGTAAACCTTTTCCCCTGAAAATCGTCTTAACTATGTACCCTGGTTGAGGAGTGTCGATTTCTAGGCCCATGAAGAGAACAGCATCCGCTTTTTTGATGTTCCTGCTGGCGGCCTCTGTCTGGGCCGCCTCCCGACCGGAAACTCCCAAACGCATCTACACGACACAGAGGGTCAATCCCCTCCCTCCCACCATCGATGGTGTGCTGGACGACCCGGCCTGGCAGGGCGCGGACTGGCAGGGCGACTTCATACAGCGCGAGCCCTATGAGGGCAAGCCTCCCAGCCAGCAGACCGAGTTCAAGATCCTGTATGACAATAAACACCTCTACGTAGCCATCCGGGCCCATGACACCGATCCGGACAGGATCGAACGGCGGCTGTCGAGGCGCGACACCATCGAGGGAGATTCGGTCGGCATTGACATCGACAGCTATTTCGACAAGCGCACCTCCTTCGGTTTTGTCGTCAATGCCGCAGGGGTGAAGCGGGACCTGGTCCTCTCCAATGACGGAGATGACGCGGACATGAACTGGGATCCCATCTGGATGGTCAAGACCTCCCAGGACGAGAACGGTTGGAACGCCGAGATGCGCATCCCCCTCTCCCAGCTCCGTTTCGCGGGTTCTGATTCCCTGACCTGGGGCCTCCAGGTCCACCGGAATCTTTTCCGCAGGGCCGAACATTCGCTCTGGCAGTTCATCCCTCGGGACAGCTCGGGCTGGGTGCATCAGTTCGGGGAGCTCCACGGCCTGGACGGCATCAAGCCCTCCCGCCAGGTGGAGATCTTGCCCTACACGGTAGGAAGATACCAGGCCTTTCAGCCGGCCGAGGGAAATCCCTTCACCAGCGGAAGAGACGGGGACCTGCAGGCCGGCCTGGACGGCAAGATCGGGGTGACCAGCGACCTCACCATGAACTTCACGGTCAACCCCGACTTCGGCCAGGTGGAGGCCGATCCCTCGGTGGTCAACCTCACGGCCTACGAGACCTACTATGAGGAAAAAAGGCCGTTCTTCATCGAGGGCCGCAATATCCTGAGCTTCCCCCTCATGATCGGAGACGGCGACCTCTCCGGGGACAACCTGTTCTACACCCGCCGGATCGGCAGCCGGCCCAGCCGCTCGATCTATCCCGGGTCGGGCGAATTCGTGAGCATGCCGGAGAACACCTCCATCATCGGCGCCTTTAAGCTGACGGGCAAGACCCGGAACGGCATCTCCATCGGCCTGATCGACAGCTTGACGGCGCGGGAATATGCCCGCCTCAGCTCAGGAGGGCCCGTCACCGAAAAACAGGTCGAACCCCTGACCAACTACTTCGGACTGAGGCTGCAGAAAGATTATAACCAGGGAAGGACATTCGTGGGCGCCATGGCAACCGCCACCCACCGCGACCTCAGCGAACCCTCGCTGAGCTTCCTGCACCAGGCCGCCTATTCGGGAGGGATCGATTTCTCGCACACTTGGAAGAACCGGACCTATCATCTGGTGGCCAGGGCGGTCTTCAGCCATGTCCAGGGCTCGGAGGAGGCGCTGCTGCGCACCCAGACGTCTTCGCTGCGGTATTATCAACGTCCCGACATCACCCACGTGACGCTGGATCCCACGCGGCGTTCCCTGAGCGGGCACGGCGGCACCGCCTATGCCGCAAAGTTCGGGCAGGGCCATCTCAGCTACATGGCGGGCATGACCTGGCGGTCCCCGGGCCTGGAGCTCAACGACATGGGCTATCAGCGCCAGGCGGACAACATCATGCAGTGGCTCTGGGCGGCGTACCGGATCTGGGAGCCGTTCTTCATCTTCCGCGAGGTCAATGTGCAGGCCAATCAGTGGAGGGGCTGGGACTTCAGCGGGACCAACACCGTTGACGGCGGCAACCTCAACCTCAACACCCAGCTAAAGAACTACTGGAGCCTGGGGGCCGGCCTCAACCTCCAGATCGAGTCCCTGTCCCCCAGTGCCCTGCGCGGAGGGCCCATGCTGCGCTACCCGGGGGGATGGAACCTCTGGTATTCGGTGGGCACGGACATGCGCCAAAAGGCCCGCGTAACCCTGATGGGAAGCCAGTTCTGGGGAGACCACGACAATGCGAGGCAGCAGAACTATTCCATCTCAGTGAGCTACCGGCCCAACAATGCCCTGGACCTCTCGCTGAGCCCCAGCTATTCCCTGAGCACACGGAACCTCCAGTATGTCCAAGCCGTGCCCTTCGATCCGGAAAAACGCTACATCATGGGCCGGATCCACCAGGAGACCCTGGCCGTGACCCTGCGCCTGAACTTCAGCCTGACGCCCGATCTGTCCGTGCAGTTCTACGGACAGCCGTTCGTCTCGGCCGGAGACTACACCCATTTCAAGCGCATCGCTGAGCCGCGCGCGGATGCCTACGGCGACAGGTTCCACACCTTCGGCGACGATGAGATAACGTACCTGCCGGACTCGAACCTCTACGCGGTGGATGAGACCGGAGACGGCCAGACAGATTATATGTTCGGCAACCCGAATTTCAACTTCAGGGAATTCCGCTCCAACCTGGTCGTGCGCTGGGAGTACTTCCCTGGATCCGCCCTCTACCTGGTGTGGTCACAGGGCCGGACCGGCTTCGGCTACAGCGGTGATTTCACCTACCAGGAAGACATCCGGCAGCTGTTTGACCTGCCGCCCCACAACGTGTTCCTGATCAAGTTCTCCTACTGTTTCAAGCTGTAGGCGCCAGCCAGCACGAGACTCTTCAATTGAGTTCGAAAACGATTCTCAAAGATTGATTTATCTCCTTCATCTTTAAGGGCGATATATTCCCACGAATTCTTAACAGCCGGCGGTGTCGGTCAATAGGACGGGCCTGCAGACAATCGGCTACAGATCTTTTTGCTAGACCATTGCCTTTGGCGGGGAAGATCTCCACATTGGTGGCTATCTTGGCTTTTTTCTCACTCCATGCGGTTATGGGAACAACCTGAATCACTGGAACTCTCTCATTATACACATCGTTTGTAACGATTATGCAGGGTCTAATTTTCCCAGTTTCAGATCCAAGAGTTGGGTCAAGATTAACGTCGACAACCATACCACGTTTGAGCGATATCATTCTGGCCATCCGTCTAATGCTTCTTCCGTAATCTCTTTCAATTCATCATCTTTAAAATAAATTTCAGAATATAGATCGGCTGATTGTTTAAGACGCTCAAGTTCCAGTTCTCTTATAAGTTGGTCAATAGCGGCCCTTAGCATAGAGCTCTTATCTTTAAACCCGTATTCTTTAAATTTGCTTAAAAACCGGGCATGTGATTCTTTGACACTGAACTTGGCCTGCAACATGCGTTCCTCCCTAAAGTACATATTATGGTC
>JAUXEH010000085.1 GCA_030620655.1 Candidatus Aminicenantota bacterium
CCGGCTGCATTTTTTTTAAAGGGGAATATACATGTGGTTCGAAAACAAAATGATGCGGACTTTCCGGTGCCGCCTGCGGCAGAAGCCGGGAGAACTGGGGCACCTGCTGGAGGCCATCGGGGATGCCGAAGGTTTTCTGGGAGAGATCAAGACCATCCACATGGGCCGGGGCACCGTGATCCGGGACCTGGTGGTCTTTGCCGATAATGCCCCTCACATGGACAGGTTGATCAAGGTCGTGGACGACTCGACCCTTGCGGAGCTGCTGGAGGTCAGAGACGAGGTCATGGAGATGCACCAGGGCGGCAAGATCGCCATGCGCAGCCGCTACCGGATCGACACCCTCAGCCAGCTCCGGAGGGTGTACACACCGGGCGTGGCCGAGGTGTGTCTAAAGATCCAGAAGGAGCCCGGGCTGGCGCGGCGTTTCACTTCCATAGCCCATATGGTGGCCATCGTCACGGACGGGACCGCGGTGTTGGGCCTGGGAGACATCGGCCCTCAGGCCTCCATGCCCGTCATGGAGGGGAAGGCCAGTCTCATGGAGACCCTGGTGGGGCTCTCGGGTGTCCCTGTATTGTTGAACACCAAGGACGTGGACGAGATCGTGGATACCGTGGTCAACATCGCACCGACTTTCAGTGCCATCCAGCTGGAGGACATCTCGGCGCCCCGCTGTTTCGATATCGAAAAACGCCTGAAGGAGCGGCTCGACATGCCGATCATGCACGACGATCAGCATGGCACCGCCGTGGTGGTCACGGCCGCCCTCCTGAACGGCGTCAAGATGGCGGGCGTGGACCTGAGCCGGACGCGCATCGGCCAGATCGGGCTGGGCGCCGCCGGCCTGGCCATCTCCGAGATGTTGATGCATCTGGCGGGTCAGCCCGTGCTCGGGACCGACCTGGCACCGGACGCGGTCCGACGCCTCGAGGAGGCCGGGGGCAGGGCATCCAGCCTGGAAGAGATCATGTCCACCTGTGAGGTGGTCATCGCCACGACCGGGGTCCCCGGGTTGATCAAACCGGAGATGGTCCGCGAAGGCCAGATCATCCTGGCTCTCTCCAATCCCAATCCCGAGATCGAGCCGGAGGAGGCCCTGGCAGCCGGCGCGGCGTTCGCGGCCGACGGCAAATCCGTCAACAATATCCTGGGTTTTCCCGGCATCTTCCGGGGTGCCATCGACGCCGGTGTCAAGGATATCACGCGTGAGATGCTGGTGGCCGCGGCCAAGGCCATCGCCTCTTCCGCCGGCGAAGGCGAGCTGGTGCCCAATCCCCTGGACAGGGGAGTGCACCTCAAGGTCGCGCAGGCCGTGGTCCGCACCGCCCTGGAGCTGAAGCTCAACCGGGAAGACCTCACCGGCTATTTCGACGAATAGCTTCTCAGAGTCTTTCCTTTCATTTTTGCCGCTCTTTCAGTAGAATGATGTCTTTCATAACCATCTGAATCGAGAGGAGCCGTGCCATGGCAATTGTAGTCTCAGGGGCCGGATTGACCATCCGGGATGTGGTAAAGGTGGCCCGTGAAGGGGAAAAGGTGGAGCTGCATCCGGACGCGCTGGAGAGGATAAAGAAATGCCGGGCCATGCTGGAGAAAAAGATCCAGGCCCGCGAGATCGTGTACGGGGTCAACACGGGGATCGGTGAGTTCTCCGAGATGGTGTTGGACGACGCACAGATCAAGGATTTTCAGAAGTATCTGATCTATAACCACGCCGCCGGCATCGGCGATCCCCTCCCCATCGAGGATGTGCGGGCGGCCATGCTCGGCCGGGTGAACGTTCATGCCCACGGCAATTCTGGCTGCCGGCCCGAGATAACGCTCACCCTGGTGGAGATGCTCAACCAGGGGGTCACACCCATGGTGTGCGAGAAGGGTTCGGTCGGCGCCTGCGGAGACCTGGCCCCCATGTCCCAGATCGCGCTGCTCATGCTGGGGGAGGGGCAGGCCTATTACCAGGATGTGCTTTACGAGGGGGGGGTCGCCCTCGAGAAGGCCGGCATCCCGGTCCCGGGCCTCGAGGCCCGCGACGGGCTCGCCACCATCAACGGCTCCAACGTTATCACGGGCATGAGTGCGCTGATGCTGGTTGACACGGACAGTTGGCTGAGGCAGGCAGAGATCGCGGCCTGCATGTCTCTGGAGGCCTTGAAGGCCAACATGAAGCCCTACACGCCCAAGCTGCACGAGGTGCGGGGTTTCCCCGGGGCCGTGCGATCCGCCCGGGCCGTCCAGAAGATCATCAGGGAAGGAGACCTGGCGGAAGGGCGCCTGAAGGTCAAGGTCCAGGATGCCTACTCCATGCGCTCCACTCCCCAGGTGATCGGCACGGCCCATGACGCCGTGGCCTGGGCCCGGCAGCAGGTGGAGATCGAGCTCAACGGGGTGGGGGACAACCCGATCTTCTTCCCGGATGAGAACCTCCAGCTCTCGGGCGCTAATTTCCAGGGCTCACCCATCGCCCTGCCCATGGACATGGTGGGGGTGGCCGTCACATTCGTGAGCGTCATGTCCGAGCGCCGCATGAACCGTCTCAACAACCCGGCTCTGAGCGTGGGCCTGCCGGCTTTCCTGACCAAGGGGGGCGGCATGTTCTCCGGGATGATGCTGAGCCAGTACACGGCGGACATGCAGATCGTCGAGCAGCGGATCCTCTCAGCACCGGCCAGCATCCAATCCATCCCAGCGGCTGCCGATCAGGAAGACTTCGTCTCCATGGGCATGAACACGGCGCTCAAGAACCGGCAGATCCTGGACAACGCCTACGGGGTGTTGGGGATCGAGTTCATGGCGGCGGCTCAGGCCCTGGATTTGCGGGAGATGATCGAAGACAAGCCTTATGTGTACGGGCTGGGCACGAGCAAGGCCCGGGAGGTCATCCGCCGCCACGTGGAATTCCTGGACGTGGACCGGCCTCTCTACCCGGACCACAACCGCATGAAAGACCTGGTGGCGTCCAAAGAGATCCTGCGTGAGGTAGAGGAAAAGGTCGGGCCTCTCGACTGAAAAAGGGGATGACATGATACAAAAAACCGGGATTCTGTGCCTGGCGATCGTGTGTTCGGCGATGTGTGCCGCGCCTGATCCGGCCGTGTCCGGTCAAGAAGCGGACTCAGGTTTTGTCGCTCTGTTCGACGGCGAGACCCTGTCGGGTTGGCGGAAGCTGACCGAATACAGCGGTGAGGCTGGCAAGTGGGGGGTGGTCGATGGGGCCATCGTGGGCGATCAGTTCCCCGAAGGCCAGGGCGGCCTGCTCGTGACCGAGGCCGTGTACGGCGATTACGAGCTGCTGGCCGAGGTCAGGGCTGACTACCCCATCGATTCCGGCCTGTTCCTGCGCGTCCAGCCCGATGTGCTCTCCTATCAGGTCACCATCGATTATCGCCCGGACGGCGAAGTGGGGGCCATCTACTGCCCCGGGGGTGGCGGCTTCCTGGTGCATAAGCCTGAGGGAAAAGACCTCTGGAAGCCCGATGAGTTCAACACCGTACGTGTGCGGATCGAAGGACAGCCGGCCCATATCCAGGTGTGGATCAATGTCACCGCCCTGGTGGATTTCCTCGATGAGCTGAGGGACGGGCAGCCCCGGGTTCCGGAGACGGGCCACGTGGGCATACAGGTCCACCCCGGCGCCAGCTGGGGGGAGGGCAACAAGGTGTACTTCCGCCGCCTGGCGATCAAGCCCATTGTCTCCCAGTAAAGAGATGTCCAGTCCGAGCCGGTGCTCCTCCCTGAGGCCCGCACACTTGGGGGGTGAGCTCTATTGAGCAAATTTGCCCGGGGAATATGGACACGGCGGAAGGTTGTGTTCATTTTCCTTATCGGGATCCTTGCCCCCTCCCTGATCGT
Source organism: Candidatus Aminicenantota bacterium (assembly GCA_030620655.1). GTDB lineage: Bacteria > Acidobacteriota > Aminicenantia > Aminicenantales > Aminicenantaceae > JAUXEH01. The sequence goes on from JAUXEH010000085.1 coordinate 3,853, forward strand.
AGGTTTTTTGAGCTGGAGCGCTTTTTCCAAGAGGAGGGAAGCGTTCCGGCAGGTTATCGAATCCCAGCTCTGGATATCGGGTGAGACGGCTGCCGAATCGATAGAGAGCGCACTTCAGGAATACGAGGGCAAGATCCTGAGCCCGGAAAATTTCACGGAATTGTCTCCTATCTCACAGGATCCCGGGGAATCGGGCCCTCCCTCTGTCCAGGGCCGGGAGAGGGCCTTCCTGCTTGACGCGGATTTCCGGATCATTTCCCCGCCCGCAGGTGTCGATGATATCCCCCTGGCCCGGTGGGGAGCGGGGGTGTACGATACGCCATTCATGGCTCTGTTCCAAAGAGCCGAGTATCTGGAATTCACCCGGAAACGATTCCGGCAGGCGGCCGATCTTTATGAGCGCTGTGTCCTCTCCACCCCCATAGCCCAGTTGCAAGCCTTTGCTTTGGAGGGCCGGGGCCGGAGTCTGGTCGCCTTGGCGGAGTATGAGGGCGCTTTCCAGGTCTACCAGGCCCTGCTGAACGATTATGCGCGGTTCGGTAACCAGGTCGGTCATCCCTATGGCCTGCTCGCCGCCGTCCGGCTTTATGACATCGCCCGGCACCTGCAGCTGCAGCAGAGCCTGTTAAGGCCTCTGATCGATGCCCTGGAACGGCTGAGAAACGGCGAATGGCCCTTGAGCAGTGCGACCTTCGGGTTCTATGCAGAGGAGCTCGAAACCATCTTGGAGAGTGAATTGGCAGACGGCGGAGATCCCGACCTGCAGAGATCGTACCTTGCGATCAAGCAGAACCCCTCACCCTATCTCCAAGAGCTGCAATTCAGGCAGGTGCTTGAGGAAAACGTGATCCCTGTGCTGAAGGAGAGGATCGCGTTTTCCCGGTATTCGAACGAACCCCAGAAGGGCCGTTTACCCGTGACCTTCGATGACACCTACATGCTGATCTCGTATTCACGCCTGGCCGATGTTCGGGCCGACCGTGTCTATTATGCCGGTTTTATCTGGAACCTGGACTATATCAGAAACCGTAAACTGCCTGAGATCACCGGCGCCCTCGCCCGAACCACCGGCATTCAGGTCCGGGTGATCGATGAAGGGGACCGGGGTGAAACGCGCGACAGAAGCATGGTGATCCCCAAGGATGCGTTGAGCCTCACTTTCCGACAGTTTCCCTTCCCATGGAGGTTCATCATTACCCAAACCGCGCTCGAAGATCTCAAGAGTGCGGCTCTGCGTGACAATATTTTTCACGGCGTCCTCCTGGCCATCACCCTCGGGCTGATGGGCCTGGGCGCCCTTTTTGTTGCCCGCGATATCTCGCGTGAGGCTGAGATAACCCGCCAGAAATCGGAATTCGTGCACAACATCTCCCACGAACTGAAAACCCCGCTGACACTCATCCGGCTTTTCGGAGAAACTCTGCGGGACAAGATGACGCTCAGTGATGAGACCCGGAGCGAGGCCTATGGGATCATAACTCGGGAGAGTGAACGCCTGTCTCATATGATCAACAATGTGCTTGATTTTTCCCGGATCGAAATGGGAAGGAAGGAATTCAACTTGAGAACGGGCGACCTGACTGAAGCGATCAGGGAAACCCTGGAGTCCTACCGCTATCATTTGGAGAAGAAGGGCTTTGTGGTCCATGAGGAAATAGAGGCCGGTCTCCCTCCCATGGAATTTGACCGGGAGGCCATGGCCAGTGTCCTGATCAACCTGCTGGGCAATGCCATGAAATTCTCGCCGGAAAACAAGGACGTCTTCGTCAGACTGGCCAGACGTGAGGACTCCGTGGTCCTCCAGGTGGAAGACCGGGGGATCGGCATTCCCCGCAGCGAGCTCGACAAGATCTTTGAACGCTTCTACCGCGCGGAGAACGACGGCACCTCCGACTCCGGAGGAAGCGGCCTGGGGCTGACTATCATAAAACATATCGCCGAGGGCCATGGCGGGAAAGTCGAGGTGAGGAGTGAACCGGGAAGGGGGAGCGAATTTTCGGTCATCCTTCCCGTCACTTCATCTGAAGAGGGAAAGAAATGAGAGAGAAGATTTTGATTATCGAAGATGAAAAGGAGCTGATCAGCGGCCTGAAGCTGAACCTGGATTTCGAAGGGTACACCGTCATCTCTGCCCTCGATGGGGAGGAGGGGCTGAAGAGAGCCCTGAACGAAGCCCCCGATCTGATCCTGCTCGACATCATGCTGCCCAAAAAAGACGGACTGGATGTCTGCCGGGAGCTGCGCCAGCGCAACGTGACCACTCCCATCATCATGCTGACCGCCAAAGGCGATGAAGTCGACAAGGTCGTGGGCCTGGAGATCGGGGCCGACGACTATGTCACCAAGCCCTTCGGTATCAAGGAGCTCCTGGCCAGGATCAAGGCCCAGCTCAGGCGCGACAATCGGGAAGAGAGGAGGGCCCCTTCCGTCTTCCGCTTCGATGATGTGGAGATCGATTTCATCCATTTCAAGATCCGAAGGAAGGGGAGAGAATTAGACCTCACCTCCATGGAGGTCGCGATCCTGAAACACTTCGTGGCCCATAGGGGAGAGGTCGTCACCAGGGAGGACCTGCTCGACAGGATCTGGGGTCACGAGAAATATCCCTCCACCCGGACCATCGACAACCACATCCTGAAACTCAGGAAGAAGATCGAAGAAGATCCCGATGCCTCCAAGGTCATTTTCTCCGTCTATGGGGAAGGATACAGGTTCATGGGGGGGGTATAAGCCGGACAGCAGCGCGATGAGCAAACACAGGACCGTTGTTGGGATGTTCTTCGCTCTGCTCCTTGCCTGTGCCCTCGATGGCCAGGTAGAACCCTACTACAGGCTTCTGTTCGAGAGAGGCCTGTTCATGATGGAGGCGGAAGCCGACCTGACGGGTGCGGTCCCCATTTTCCAGGAGATCCTCAAGAGACACCCTCATGACAGGCGGTATGCCGCCCTCTCGCAGTTCTATCTGGGGTTGTGCTACAAGAGGATGGGATCGGACTCGGCCATCCAGGCTTTTCAAGAGGTTGGGTTGAATTTTGCGGATCAAGCCCGCATCGTCAGGCTGGCCGAGGCGGAGCTGGCGTCCCTGACAAGTCCCGAGAATCCCGAAAGCCAGGCACAGCCGGAGTCCGTGCCGCAGAGGATCTGGACGGGGGAGAGTGTCTACGGGACCGGAGTGCTTTCCAGTGACGGCCGCTTTTATGCCTATGTCGACCGGGAATCAGGTGATCTGTATCTGCTGGAGATCCCAAGCCGCCGGGCCCGCCCTTTGGTGAGGAGCGGCAGGGGAGAGACAGGCGGCGGATTCGCCGAATCCGCCGCGATCTCGCCTGATGTCCGGCAGGTTGCATACGGCTGGCAAAACCAGGAGGGAAGGGGTGAGCTCCGGGTCGTGAACATGGACGGGTCCGGACAGCGGACCCTGTTCTCAGACCCAGGTGTGCAGCACGCCCGCCCCATGGACTGGACACCGGATGCGGATCGGATCCTGGTGTGCATGGTCGGGTACGACCTTACAGTGCGGGTTGTCTTTGTGAGCTCTCGGGAGGGTGCGCTTCATCCGGTCAGGGAGATGGGTGTCGAGTGGCCGGATCACATGCGGCTTTCGCCGGACGGCCGGTATCTGGCGTACAGCCTTCTCCGGTCCGCGGAGGATCCGGAACACGATATTTTCCTGTACAGCATCGCGGAACAGCAGGAAACGGCCCTGGTCGTGCAGCCCGGGGATGATCGACTCCTGGGCTGGACTGCGGAAGGCGGGAACATCCTCTACATCAGCGACAGGGCGGGCAGCGCGGATGTCTTTTCTCTTCCCATCTGGGAGGGGAAGCCCCGGCCTCCGTCCAGAGGGATCAGGGTCGATCTCGGCCCTTTGCATCCTGTGGGCCCTTCCGGGGATAGAGGATTCTTCTATGAGAGGAAGGGGCGAGGGAAACCGTGGGCGGGGAGCGCCCCCGGCAAAACCGAGCTGTGGGTGATCCATGATTTTTTCCCGGAAAAAAGCCGGATCCTGACGGTCCCCGACCAGTTCACCACGATCCAGGCTGCGGTGTCTGCCGCTGATCCCGGGGACACGGTTTATGTCCGAAGGGGTGTGTATCCTGAAAATGTCACGATCGACAAATCTCTGTCCTTGCTGGGGGAGGGCAGAGAGTCCACCATCATCGACGGCAGGGGAGGCGAAAGCGTCATTAAAATAACGGCCGGCAATGTGAGTGTGGACGGCGTGACCATCACGAACGGACAGACCGGAGTGGACCTCAGATCTGCGCAGCCCATACGGCAGGTCACACTCAAAAACAGCATAGTGACTTCGAATATAAGGGATGGGATCCACTCCAGGAACAGCGGCGGCGATCATACGATCGAAGGCTGCATCCTGTCCCACAACGGTGCGTACGCCCTCAATGCGCACCAGTTCTCGAGGAGCGTCATCCGGGGCTGCCGCGTCTTCGGCAACGGCGGGGGACTCCGTGTCGGCTGGGGCTGGCACATCCGGGTGGAGGGAAACCTGGTTTATCAGAACGGCAGCACGGGCATCTATCCCGACTCCTGCTATTACTCCATATTCGAGCGGAACCTGATCCATGCCAACGGAGAACTGGGGATCAAGCTGGGATACATCTCCAGCCGAAACACCATCCGGGAGAACATCATACTCGGCCATGCGGAGGGGATTCGGGTCGGGTTGGAATGGGGAGGGTACAGCAGGAACAGGATCTATCACAACGATATCCTCCACAATCAAGTCCAGGTCGGTGAGGCGCGCGCGGGGCTGGCCGCGTTCCAACAGTGGGATAACGGGGCCCTGTCCGGTGGGAATTTCTGGTCGGGCTATGCGGGCCAGGATCGAGACGGAAACGGGATCGGGGACACTCCCTATCCGTTCATTCCCGGAGCCAGGGATGATTACCCCCTGGTGAAGCCGAGGAACAGCATACAGGCGGCCGTGATAGTGGTCCCCGGGGACATGAGGCCGAGTCAAAGGAACGGCTGGATCACGGTCCGTATCGAACTGCCGGCCGGGCTGCCGGTCGAGGAGATAGACAGGACGACCCTGCTGCTCGATAAAACCCTTCCTCCCGCGAAAAAGGGATTCTCCATCGGGGATTTCGATAGGGACGGAATCCCGGACATGCGTGTCAGATTCCGGTGGGGGAAGGCATCGGAGGCTCACCGTTCCGAGGGAAACAGGGAATTATCCATTACCGGTAAACTCAAGAACGGCCTTCCTTTCGAAGGTGCTGCTGTCCTGGAAACCCAGTTATAATTTTTTACATTTTTTTACATTTCTTTGACACTCGATGCCTTCCATTTCGCTATATTAATCCTGGAGCAGTGAAATCGTGTTGAAGTGCACCAGCCTCTATAGTCTGGTAGTCGTTCTGATGATGCCGTCAATTTCGCCGGCACAAACCTCCATCCCTGCCTCTCGGGCATCCATTGCCAGCGGGGAATTCAGGTTCCGGATCGTCACCGTAGCCTTTGAAGAAACCGCCATGGGATTCGCCCCGTCGGACATGGGGCCGGGCGACCGTGTGATGCTCGTCGAATTCGAGCTTCTGGAGGGGAGCAGGGACTCGTTCAAAAACCTGGAGGTCCAGGCCACCTATGCTCCGGATGGAAAATCCAGCGCCGTCATCCTGATAGCGGACGGCATGGTCAGGATGCTGTCCGCGGTGACCATGACGGGGAAATCGTCGGATTTCAGGCCTGCGGAAGACAATGTCGCCTGGGCCTTCGTGGTCCCCGGAGACACCGTGGATTTCTCCCTGGAGTTTCCCACGGGTGAAACCATCGACCTTTCTCCCCTCATCAAGTGATAAGGGAGATCACGTCCGCCTCTTGCCGGTGCTGGGTTTTCTCTGCAGATCTCTGACAATTTTTTACATTCTTTTACTTTTCCTTGACACTCGGCCTGACGGGTTTTTCTAACATGAGGGCAGCGTGGGTGTACCAATCCAGAATATCCGGCCCCTCAGGCCCGGAGCCATCACACAAGGAGGACACATGCAAAGATCACAGACCAGGATTTTGCTTTTTTCGCTTTTGTTGATCTCAGGGATTTTCGGTTTGGTGCGGTCCGGGGCCGCAGAGGAGGTGAGGCTGCGTGTCATCGCCGCCGATGCCTCGATCCGGCTGGCGGCACGGTCCGGCAGTGTCGTCGTGTCCACGGTCAAGCTGGGGGCGGTCCTGACCTCGGAGGCCAAGTCAGGCGAATGGTATCGTGTCGACCTCCCCCCCGATGAGGACGGCTATGTGATTTCGGGCTTTGTCCATCAGGGCCAGGTGGAGGTCATCGGGGAGGCCGCGGTCGTCTTTGATGCGTTGAAGAAGATCCGGGTCAGCGCCGAGAATGCGGAGATCAGGGAGGGGCCCACTTCCGGGAGCCGGGAGATGGGGCAGGCGGCCCGGGGGACCGAGCTGGAGGCGGTCGAGATGGCCGGGGAATGGTACAAGGTCGAGGTGGCTGCCGGCGTCTACGGATACATCCACCAGGCTCATGTCGAAGCCGTGGGGCCGTCCTCCCCCCAGGAATACCCCGTAAGAGAGGCGGTGCCGGCCCCGCAGGATAAGCCGCAGGACCCG
>JAUXEH010000142.1 GCA_030620655.1 Candidatus Aminicenantota bacterium
TGGACAAGCCCCAACGAGACAGCCGGCCGGCACCTGAGAAAAAGGCTGTCATCCAGAAGTCCCAACCTAGTGCCAAACGCACTCCCGGCGACCAGGCAACTGCGACCGAAGGGACCGGAAGCGGCGGAGGCACCGGCGGCCGCGTGGGCCTGGGCATCGGCAGCGGGGAAGGAGGCTTCGGTTTCGGCGAGGGCTACGGAGGAGGCACGCTCGGGAATTTCCCCTATATGTACTACGTGAACGAGATCCGCAGCCGCATCGCCAACAACTGGCAGACCTCCCTGATCAGGAGCGGGACCACGGGAAACGACTTTTCCGAGGTGCGGTTCCGGATCTTCCGCAACGGCCGGATCTCCGAACCCGTGATCCTCAGGTCCAGCGGCAGCCAGACCATGAACTCCTCGGCTATCCGGGCCCTGCGGAATGCCTCGCCCTTTCCCCCCCTGCCGCGGGGCTACACGGACGAGTATCTGATCGTCCGCCTTCTTTTCGAGCACAACCGATGAAAAAAACCACTCTTGGCATCCTTCTGATCTTGGCGGTATACGGAAGCGGCCTGCTGCACGGCCAGGTGGAAGTCGCGCTGCGCATCCGCGAGGGTGTGCCGGTCATCCCGGTAGCCATCCCCGCCTTTATCGCGGCGGATTCCTCGGAACAGGCCCAGGCGGCAGCCCGGACACTGCGGGACATCGTCAAGGCGGACCTGGAGTACAGCCGTGTCTTCAAGCCCATCCAGGAGACCCACTACCGCTACCTGCGCCGCCCCCTGAACCCGGACCAGATCTTCTTCAAGGACTGGGATGAGCTGCAGGCCAACCTGCTCATCGTGGGACAGGTGAAGCGGGGTGAGCAGGAGGGGACGCTCCAGTTCGAGGGTAAGATCTACGACGTCAAGTCGGAGCGTTTCATCGCAGGCAAAAGCTACACCGCGGAATCCGGGCTGGTGCGTCTGGTGGCCCACAAGTTCGCGGACGAGCTCATGATGGTCTACGGCGAACCGCCCGTCTTTACCACCAAGATCGTGTTCTGCTCCGACCGGGACGGCAACTGGGAGCTCTACATGATGGACTACGACGGGCACAACCAGACCCGGCTGACCTTCAATACCAAAGAAGACTACATGCCGGCCTGGTCGGCCGACGGGCGACGCATCGCCTATACCGCCTACGAGGGCACATCGGCCAAGCTCTACATCCTCCACCCCTTCGAGGGCCGCCGCGACCTCGTCTTCGACCAGGGGACCAGCTTCAGCCCCAGTTTCTCTCCGGACGGCAAATGGCTGGCGTTCTGCTCTCAGGAGGATCCGTCCAACACGGATATCTATGTGGCGTCCAGCGACGGCCGGAACCCGCGTCGCATCACATTCAGCAAGGCGGCCGACACGGCACCCACCTGGTCCCCGACCAACCGTGAGATCGCGTTCACTTCCGACCGGTTGGGCACCCCGCAGATCTTCATCATGGACCGGGAGGGATCCAATGTCCGCCGGGTCAGCTTCGGCGGCAGGTATCACGACGGCCCCGCCTGGGCTCCCACCGGAGACCGCCTCGTGTATGTCGGCCGGGTGGAGGCCGTGTTCGACATGTACGTCCTGGACCTCAGGTCGAACGAGATCATGAAACTCACGGAAGGCTATGCCCGCAATGAACTCCCCTGCTGGTCACCGGACGGCCGCCATATCCTCTTCCAATCCAACCGCTTCGGCAGCACGAATCAGATCTTCTCCATCGACTATGACGGAAAAAACACCCGACAGCTCACCTCTAAAGGGCAGAACAAGCTTCCGGACTGGGCCCGGAAATCACAGTAGATGAAATTTTACATTTATTATGAATAGTCCGGGATATTTGACATAAATAATGTTACATTGTATATAATGTTTTCAAACACATGAGAAGAGACACAACTCAATCCCACCCAAAGGAGAAACCATGAAAAAACTTCTCATCCTGTCCATCGCTTGTCTTTTGGTCTTTTCGTTCGTAACCTCCTGCAAGAAAAAGGTCGAGCAGGCCCCCCCGCCGCCGCCTCAGGTCCAAGAGCAGCCCCCGGTCGCAAAAGTGGAGCAGCCCCCGGCCAAGCCGCCCGTGCTCACCGAGGAAGAGATCTTCGAGCGGAAGACCCTGGAAGAACTCAATGCCGAGAAACCCATGGGAATGATTCATTTCGACTATGACAAGTTTTTCATCCGGGATGACGCCAAGTCCGCCCTGGAAGCCAATGCCGCCTATCTGAAAAATTGGAGGTCCGTGAACGTCTTGATCGAAGGCCACTGTGACGAAAGAGGAACCGAAGAATACAACCTGGCCCTGGGCGAAAAACGCGCCAAGAGCACCTACGATTACCTGATATCCCTGGGGATCTCCGCCGACAGGCTCAAGATCATTTCCTACGGAAAGAGCCAGCCTTTCGACATGGGACACAACGAGATCTCCTGGCAGAAAAACCGGCGCGCGCAGTTCACAATCATCGAGAAATAGAACAGCCTTCATGCTGAAGCGGTTCTTCTCCGGCTTGGTGGTTCTCTCCCTCTGCACAGGCCTGCCTCTGGGAGCCCAAAGGGAAAAGAAGGTCTACGAACTCATCTATCAGGATATCCAGGCCATCAAGCAGCAGCTCCTGGAACTGAATCAACGGGTGCAGCAGAACGGCGACGACATCCGGATCCTGGCGGAGGAACTGGGCGAGGTCCTGCGGCTTTCACGTGATTCCCGGACGGAATTTGCGCGCTTCCAAGCGGGACAGAAAGACCTTCCCGCCCAGTACCGGATCCTTTTACAGAGATATAACGGGATCAGGGCGGAACTGGCCCGCATCACCGAAATGCTGATCGAGATCCAGCGCGCCGCACCGCCGCCGTCGGAATCCGGGGATGAGCAGTCCGAGTCAGGGACGCCGGAGCAGAAGGCCGCCGCAGAAGCGGTGGGGACCGAGGAGATTGGAGAACCGCCTGAAAAACCCCGGACTACGCTTCCGCCCAACCTCTCCCCCCAGGAAGTCTACACCATGGCCCGGTCGGACTACCTTAAGGGTAACTTCCAGCTGGCCATCGAAGGCTTCAGCATGTATCAAGAACACTTCTCCGACAGCCCCCTGGTAGACAATGCCCTGTACTGGATCGGGGAGTGCTACTTCAGCCAGGAAAAATACCAGGAAGCCATCGTTCGGTTCGACGATCTGATCCTGAGCTATCCGGAGGGCGACAAGATCGCGGCCGCGTATTTGAAGAAAGGCATCAGCCTTGCCCGGCTGGATAAGACGGACGAAGCCTTGGCCGTGCTCAAGTTGATGGTGAGCAAGTTCCCGCTGGAAGAGGAAGCCGAGATCGCCCGGCAACAAATCCAAGAACTGGAAAAACTATAATGAGAGATGTCAACAGCTTTAATCGGGTCATCCTGATAGGCCGCCTGGGCCAGAATCCGGAGCTCAGGTACATCCCCCAGACCGACAGGGCCGTGGCCAACTTTTCCCTCGCCACCAACGAACGGGCCTGGAGCCCCGAAGGGGGGGACAGCGAGATTAAGACCGAATGGCACAGGATCGTCTCCTGGGGAAAGCAGGCGGAATTCTGTGAAAAATACCTCACCAAAGGAAAGCAGATCCTGGTGGAAGGACGCCTGCGTACGGAGAAGTGGCAGGACCGTGACGGGAATCAGCGCAGCACAACCAAGGTGCACGCGATGAGCATCACGCTGCTGGGCCGGCGTGACGAGTCGACGGAAAATACCCCCCCCAGAGGACCTTCCCCCGGCACCGGTGATTTTCCATCCGAATCGAATGCCATGCCGGACATGAAGCCCGGTGAAGACGATGACGTCCCCTTCTGATCCTCCCGAAGAAAAAGACATTCGCGCCCAGATTCAGGAGGACATCCGACCCTGGGGAAAATTTCGCTCCTATCCCCATCGTTCCGCCGGCGGCCTGAAGATCATAACCGTAAATCCGGGAGGCTCCCTGTCCCTGCAGTACCATAACCGGCGCAGTGAGTTCTGGGTGGTGCTCGATCCCGGCCTGGAGGTAACGGTGGGTGAAAGAACCTGGGAACCCCTCCCCGACGAAGAGATCTTTATTCCGGCCAAGGCGCCTCACCGCTTGCGCTGCACAGGCGAAAAACCGGCCCGTATCATGGAGATTTGGCTGGGCGATTCCAGCGAGGAGGATATCGTCCGGCTCGAGGACGTATACGGCCGAACCTGATCAGCCAGAGGGATACTCGCCCCCCATCAGCAGGGCGGTGGGATGCTTGACCAAAATCTTCTCCAGAATATGCTCCTCGATCTCCTGGGCCGTCTTCAAGGTCAGGGCCCGGTGGACGATCTTTCTGGCGGTTCCATACTCGATCGAACGCAGGACTCGTTTGATCCGGGGAATGAAGATGGGATTCATGCTGAAATTCTTCAAGCCCAGGCCCAGCAGCACGATGGCGCTGAGGGGGTCGGCTGCCATTTCACCGCACACCGTGACCTCCTTGTCCGCCTTCTTGGCTGAATCGATGATGAACTTGAGCAGTCTCAGGACCGAAGGATGCAGTGGTTTGAACAGATAGGAGACCAGTTCGTTGGACCGGTCCACAGCCAGGTAGTACTGGATGAGGTCGTTGGTGCCGATGCTGATATAGTCCACCTCCCTGACGATCTTGTCCGTGATGGCCGCAGCGGCCGGCACCTCGATCATGACGCCGAGGGGGATGTCTTCATCGAACGCGACCCTTTCCTGCCTGAGCTCTCCCTGCACCTCTCGGAGTATGGTCTTCACCTCGTACACCTCTTCCAATTCGGTGATCATGGGGATAAGGATGCTGACATTCTTCGAAACGCTGGCCCGCAGGATGGCCCTGAGCTGTGTCCTGAAGATCTCGCGGTCTCGCAAAGAAAAGCGGATGGCGCGCAGCCCCAGGGCCGGGTTGGGCTCTTTCTCGATATTCAATTGGGGCAGGGTCTTCTCACCCCCGATATCGATGGTGCGGATGTACACGGGCATGGGGGCCGTTTGTTGCGCGAGCTGAGAATAGATGCGGAAATGATCCTCCTCCTCCGGGAGCTCGGGACTCTGGAAATAGATGAACTCCGAACGGAAGAGACCGATCCCCTCAGCCCCCATTAATTGGGCCACTTTGACCTCTTCAGGCAGCTCGATGTTGGCCATGGGTGTGAAGCGGATGCCGTCCAGGGTGCGGGCCTCCAGGGCCGCTGTCTTCTGCAGCTCCCGGCGGTAATCATCATATTTTTTCTTTTTGCCGATAAACTCCCGCCGGATCGCCAGAGGAGGATTGATGATCACCTCTCCGACGGCACCGTCCACGATCAAGGTATCCCCGTCTTTGACACTCTGGGTGATGTCCCGCAGACCCATAACGGCGGGGATATCGAGCGACCGCGCCAGGATGGCGGTGTGCGAGGTGGTCCCGCCCACGTCCAGGGCCACAGCCAGCACGTTGCCGCGGCTTAAGCGGGATGCGGCCTCGGAGGGCAGCAGGTCATGCGCCACGAGTATGCGGTTTTTTCCGTCCTCCTTCTTGGGGGCCTCGGTCGGCTGCAGGTTGAGGTACAGCCTGGAGAGCACATCCGACACATCGTACTTGCGCTGTTTGAAATACTCATCAGATATGGAATCAAAGATCTCCATGTAGCGGCCATGCACCTGGGTGATGGCCCATTCAGAACGGAACAGGTCCTCTTCAATCTTCTTTTTCAGGCTCTGGGTCAGAGACTTATCTTCCAGTATAAGCAGGTGCGATTCGAAGATGAAGGAGTGGTCCTCACCCAGTTTCTTCCCGATCTTTTCCTTGATCTGAACCAACTGTGAGCGGGTTCGCCCTATCGCCGCCTCCAACCTCTCCAGTTCCTCCGCCACCTGATCGGCCTCGATGGTGTCCTTCCTTGCGGAAAAGACGATCTTTTCGGTAAGGCGCACCTCACCGATTGCGATCCCGGGTGAGACTCCGGTCCCTCTCAGCCGAAAATATTCCATGGTCCTCTATTCTTCTTCCTGGAAGCGATCGTCGATCAAGCCGATCAGGGCTTCCGCGGCTTTGGCCTCATCCCGGCCTGAAACCCTGAGTTTTATCTCGGACCCCTGAGTAGCAGCCAGAGTCAGGATGCCTAGAATGCTCTTCCCGTCGATCTCGCTTCCGTCCTTTTCGATCTTCACCGAGGACTCGAAACGGTTTGCCAGGTTGACCAGTTTGACGGCCGCCCGGGCATGCAGCCCGAGTTTGTTCTTTATCATCACAGTTTTTTCTATCATGTGTTCTCAGAGTAATCAGTTATGAGTATTGAGAAGCGCGCTGGCGAGATGGATGTTTTTCTGCCCTTGTTCGACTACTTTTCTTGCCACCTCTTTCAGGTCATAGCCGCGCTGGAGTGAGACAAATTTGATGAGCATTGGCAGGTTGACACCGGTTATGATATCCACCTGGCCTTCCTTTAAAAAAGTGAAACTCAGATTGGACGGGGTGCCTCCGAACATGTCGGTGAAGATCAGCACTCCGTTTTTCTGATCGACCCTCCTCAGCGACTGGTTGATCTTTATTTTCGACCCCTCGACATCGTCGTACCAACCGATGGAAATGGCCTCGATGTTGACAGCTTCACCCAGGATGATGTTCAAGGCGTTCAGGAGTTCCTCAGCCAACTTTCCATGGGAAACAATTATGCCACCGATCATCTCATCACTCCGAGGGACCATCGGTCCCGATGTGCGTAAGGCTGCTCGCCCTCACTTTACCTAAATCTCCCCCCTTTATCAAGGCCGTCCAGTCCCTCCCCCTCCATTGTTCCCACCCTACCGTGCGCTGGACGTAATCCGCCATTAGCTGTCCGCCCCCACTATGAATCCCTCACTATTAAGGAAATTGATGTTTTGGTACAGGCGGGCTTTATGAATAATTCAGGCACCTGAGTTATTCACGGGCCAAGATTAGTGCAGCGACAAGGAAATGGCTCATGAGCTGTAGTGTACTACAGCGATTGGGCCACGACGAAGTCGATGTGGTGAGATTGGCTCGCCCGAAGGGTAAGAATTGCCGATGATTTAAAAGAGGTTTCCTTGAGGGAATATCGGCAATTCTTATGAATAATTCAGGCACCTGAGTTATTCACGAGTGGAGATCGCGGCAGATGCGTGGCGACGGCCCA
>JAUXEH010000419.1 GCA_030620655.1 Candidatus Aminicenantota bacterium
CTTTCGGCTCCGGCCGCCCTGCCTGATAGCCTCGAGTTTTTCCGTGAGATGCTCTGCCATCTCCGGGTACTGCTCGATCACATTCGTGGTTTCCGATGGATCGGCCTCCAGGTCGAACAGGAAATAGGGCTTTTCAAAGGGTTTGCCGACCGGCTTCTGGCGCCCGCCGGATCCGCTGCCAAACACCATCTTCCATTTGCCTTCTCGCAGCGAGAAAGTCCCGTTGCTCGAGTGATGGATCACCGGAGCACGCGGTGGTGACCAGTCACCCCCGGACAACAAAGGCAGAAGGCTGAAGCTGTCCTCCGCGGCTGCATCCGGCAGAGCGAATTTAGTTATTTCAGAAAAGGTGGCCATAAGGTCCGTCAAGCAGATGGTTAGACTGCACTGAGTCTGTGGCTGTATCCTTCCCGGCCAGCGGGCGATGAAGGGCACCCTGTGGCCGCCTTCCCAGACATCCGCCTTGGTCCCTCGCCAGATAAAACTGGACGCGTGTCGGGAGGGATGATACCCCTGCGCGCGCGCTTCCTGGATGTGATCCGGCTTGTCTTCCGGGATGCGGTACATGTACGAGCCGTTGTCGCTGGTGAATACGACCAGCGTGTCATCGGCTGTGCCCGTCTCCTCCAGAGCCTGCAGGACCCGGCCCACGGTCCAGTCCGTCTGAAAGATGAAATCCCCATAGGGCCCCAGATCTGTTTTCCCCATGAAGCGTTCGGCGGGCCAGATCGGCTTGTGGGGGGCTGTCAAGGGAAAGTAAAGGAAGAAAGGACTGTGTTCGGCGGCGCTCCTCTCTATGAAGTCGACAGCCTGATCGGTGAGGCGGTCCAGGACCGTTTCAGGGTCGAAATCCCTGGCTCGCGGTCCCTCGCGGATAAACTTGGGGAATGCCAATCCCTCCTGGGTTTCCGTAATTATATCGCTCGGCCGGCGGTTGTGGTAGAAGACATACGGGATCATGTCCAGAGAGCCCGCTATTCCGAAGAATTCATCGAAACCGACGTCAGTGGGGCCGTACTGGATCGGCTGGTTGAAATCGACCTTACCCTGATCGTCCCGGCCCCAGTCGATCCCCAGGTGCCACTTGCCGATACAGGCGGTGCGGTAGCCTAGCTGCTTGAGCATGCTTGCTACGGTCAGGCGGCCCGGTCCGATGAGCGGCCGGTCATCCGGAGGCCAGAGCACGCCTTTTTTCAGCCAGGTACGCCAACTGTAGCGCCCGGTTAGGACTCCGTAGCGCGTAGGGGAACAGACACCCGAGCCGGAATGGGCATCGGTGAAGCGCATGCCCTCCCGGGCCAGGCGGTTGAGGTTGGGTGTCGGAATCTTCGAATCCTGGTTAAAGGCCTGCACGTCTCCGTATCCCATGTCGTCGGCCAGGATAAGGACGATGTTGGGCAGCCCTCTTGATACCTCAGGTGAAGCTTGCTTGTGAGCGGTACCGCAGCCCGTAAATCCCAATACAAATAATGGAAGACACCACAGCATCTGAATCCTTCCAATAGACATGTTCACCCCCTATCCCGAGTTGGCGTTTGGAACACTTGTGTATTCTAAATTACTACTCAAAAAAAATCGAATCATTGAATAAATCCATTAACCTGGATTATTCATAAAGAATGCTGATGATTATTACGAGTTTTATGAAGGAAAAATCGGCATTCTTTATGAATAATTCAGGTAAATCTATAATGGATGGCTACCCAAAAAAAAACCAGGCCGTATAATAGAGGCTGAATGGAAGGAATCACCAAATGCAGAAAGATTCGAGGTTGAAGAGAGTTCTCGTGTTGGGGCTGGTGGCCGCATCCGCAGCCTTGATCATGGCGAGCTGTGCAACAAAGCCTGAGATCCAGGCGGGGCCTGAAGTCAAGCCCGCCCCTCCCCCACCCCCTCCGGAGTTCGAGATTAAGGAGTTCCAGCGCCGGATGGGCGACCAGATGCGGAAGTCGTATGAGAGGGCGGATGAGATCATCCTTGGGATCTACACCGGGGGGCATGTGGACGACCTGTTTGGCCTTACATACTATTTCGACGATTTTATCAGCTTCGATAAGGCCGCCCTGACTTGGGGCCCTCCGATGCAGGTCATAATCCAGGTCCTTCCCCACGAGATCAAACCCGAGCTCATCTCACAGCAGGAGTTTAGAAACCTTTCCGAGCTTGACAAGGTCGGTATCTGCTGGGACTCCTATGAAGAAAACCGGTACTCCTATCTCATCGAAGGTGAGAAGATGCTCATTTTCCTCGAACAGGGTTACGATGAGGTCAACAACCGGTCCTACCGCAACCTGATCGACACCTACCCCGCCAC
>JAUXEH010000356.1 GCA_030620655.1 Candidatus Aminicenantota bacterium
AACCAGCGGGGACGCGAGGCCGAGGGAACCGTCAACCCGGGCCCGGAAAAAGACAACCTCATCCACGAGATCATCCAAAAACTGGAAGCCATAAAGGATCCCAAGACCGGCGACCGGCCCATAAGGAAGGCCTATGCGGCCAAGGATATCTATCACGGTCCCTACGTGGATCAGGCGCCGGAGATCGTGGTGGGCTTCAACCTGGGATACCGCATCTCCTGGGAGTCGCCCGCGGGACGCCTGCTGCCGGAGATCATCGGAGACAACACCGCCAAATGGAGCGGCGACCACTGCGTGGCGCCCGATGTTGTGCCCGGGGTATTCCTGACCAACCGGCCCATCAAAACTCAGACGCCGCGCTTTCATGACATAACACCCACCATACTGCAGGTGTTCGGGATCGAGACCCCACAGGACATGACGGGAGTCCCTGTCCTGAAATAGGAGCCAACCATGGGAAAAGCCAAGATCAAGCTTGACAAGGATCTGCTGGAAAAGATCAAGAAACTGTCCGAGCTCTCCGGATACGCCTCTCCGGACGAGTTCATCGTCCACTGCCTGGAAAAAGAGGTCGCCAAGCTGGATGAATCGGACAGCGAGGAAGAGATCAAGAAGAAACTCAAGGGGCTGGGATACATTTCCTAGGCAGCCATGTGGACATTCAACTCCATCTTCGGTAAGATCTTCGATCTTTTTTTCCTGCCCTTCCGCGGCCTGAGCAGCCCCTGGTGGGGCATGCTGGTCGTCTCTGCGCTGACCGGTCTCCTCATGCTGTTCATCTTCAAACTCACCTCCAATCAGAGCGGGATCCGCCGGGCCAAGGACCGGATCAAGGCCCACCTCCTGGAGATGCGGCTCTATAACGAAAGCATGCGCAGCCAGTTCAAGGCTCAGGGGGGGATATTAAAGGCCAACTTCAAGTACATGAGCCACTCCCTGAAGCCCCTGCTCGTCATGTTCGTCCCCATGATCCTGATCCTCATCCAGCTCAACTTCTGGTTCGCCTACGCGTCCCTCGCGCCCGGCCAAGCGGCCCTGCTCAAGGTCACGGTCAAGGAATCCATCAACCCTCTCGAGACGGATATACGCCTGCAGCCCGCCCCGGGCCTCACCATCGAGACCCCTCCCCTGCGCATCGAGGAAGAGGGCGAGGTGGACTGGCGGATCTCTTTCACCGAGGCGGGTGTCCATACCCTGGACATCATGGTGGGATCCGAGCACTTTTCCAAGACCGTAGCCGTGGCCGAGAGGCCGCTGAGCCGCCTTTCCCCCCGACGCGTGGAAAAGCGGTTCTGGGAGGAGCTGTTCTACCCCACCGAACCGCCCCTGGACAAAGGCTCTGCCGTGAGCCGGATCGAAGTGGCTTACCCCACATCCGGACTGCCCTTCCTGGGATGGAACATGCACTGGCTGATCGCCTTTTTCATCCTCTCCGTCCTCTTCGGCTTTTCCCTCAAGGGGCTGTTCAAGGTGGAGATCTAAAGGAGCGGCTATGAAAATCCCTCGGTTCGAAATGGAACGCTGGCAGTCGGAGTGGGAGCATCAAGTCCGATTCAACCTGGGAGAGAGCGGCGTGTTTCCCCTGTGCCTCAGTGAGCTCGTCCCGGCGGAAGAAAGAAACGCCCTGTTCGAGACCGAACTGGCCTACCTCCAGACAGACGGGACCTCCGGGCTCAAAGAGAGCATCGCGCGGATTTATCCCGGAGCGGCTCCGGGCAATATCCTCGTGACCACCGGGTCGATCGAGGCCAATTTCCAGCTCCTGTGGCATCTGGTGGAGCCGGGTGACCGGGTCCTGTTCATGCGTCCCAACTTCCTCCAGATGCAGGGACTGACAGAAGCCTTTGGAGCGCACTGCATCCCCTTCTATCTTAGGGAACCGGACTGGACACTGGACCTGGATGAGGTGAACTCCTTCTGCGAACAGGGAGTCAAGCTCATCGTGGTGACCGACCCCAATAACCCGGTCGGAAGCGTCCTGAGTCTCGAGCAGAGGAAAGGCCTGGAAGACCTGGCGGCCCGCACCGGCGCCTGGCTCGTGGTGGACGAGGTCTACCTGGGAGCAGAGCTGGACGGGAACACACTGCCCAGCTGGTGGGGAGCCTACCCCAGGACCATCGTGACCTGCGGGCTCTCCAAGGCCTACGGCCTCCCCGGGCTGAGGGTGGGCTGGATCGTGGCCTCACCCGAGATTATTCAGGCCTGCTGGGAGGGGAAGGATTACACCTCGATCAGCATCAGCGCCCTGAGCGACAAACTGGCCGTCCGGGCGCTGCAGCCGGAAAAGCGTGAGGCCCTGCTGGCCCGGACCCGGGACATCATCCGCACCAACTGGGACACCTTCCGGGCCTGGATGGACGGGCTCGATGGCCTGCTCACATGCGTCCCGCCCAGGGCCGGAGCCATCGCCTTTCCCAGATATCACCTGGATATCAACTCAACCCTCCTGACCCAAAGGTTGATGGAGCGGAAAAGCGTGCTCCTCTGCCCCGGGGACCAGTTCGGGCTGGATGGTTATGTCCGCTTCGGCCTGGGGGATCCCAACGCCCGGTTCGGCCAGGCGCTGGAGGAGGCCGCGGAAGGGCTGCGGCTCATCAGGGACGAGCTCGCCTGATCCGAAGGTTCAGGAGTTGCCCAGCCGGTTGAACCAGGCTATCGCATCCAGGGGCTTGCGCTTCCGTTCGCGAGACGGCTTCTTGTCGTAATACCCCAACGCCAGCATGGAGATGATCTTGTACTTCGGCGGGATGCGAAAGAACCTGCGGGCCCTCCTCACGTTGAACCATCCTATCCAGCAGCTGCCCACGCCCAACTCCTCGGCCTGCAGCACGAGTTGCTGCCCGGCGATACCGACATCGATGTAGTGGAAGTGGATATTCTGGACCTGCCGGCCGATGCGGTGCGTGAGGACACTCAGCCGCGCCAGGATCAGGATCAGGACCGGTGCTCGGGCCGCAAACTTGGACACCGTGTATATACCCGAGAATGCCTTATCGCTAAAACGCGCCCTGACCTCCGGGTCGTCTATGACCAGGAACCTCCAGGGCTGGGCATTCTCGGCCGAAGGGGCGAGGCGGGCCGCCTCCAGGCATTGGAGCAGGACCTCCCTCTCCACCGGGCGGTCTGAATAGCGGCGTATGCTCTTTCGGCCCTCGATCAGGCGC
>JAUXEH010000353.1 GCA_030620655.1 Candidatus Aminicenantota bacterium
AAGCTGGTCCATCCCCCGGCGGTGAAGGAGTTCTCCAGCAGGGCCCAGGCCGAGTCGAACCCGGTCTCGGCCGCATTGAAGGCCTCCTCCTGCCAGCGGATGTTCCCCGATACCTTTTTGCCGATGTCAGTGACCGTGAGCAGGGCCACACCCACCGATGCCATGAAGGCCAGCACCAGGATGATGATGATGAGGCCTATGCCTTTCTCCCGATCGAAACTGCGTGTGTTAGCGTTCATTCTCATGCCCCTCAATGCCGCGCGCCGGTGTTGTAGAGGTCCAGGCTCATGTTCCGGATGGTGGCCGTGGATTCCAGCAGGAAGCGGCGGCGGTAGTCGTCCTGGGCCATGACCGGGCTGTTGGCCAGCGCAGGCCTCCGGTAAAGATGAGTCGTCGAAGAACCGGCCTTGGACACATGCTTGAACGGCTCGGGCGTGCGCCCCAGGACCTGGATCCGGATCTGCTGGATCAGCTCGACAATGACCGTATTGCCGGTCCAGGAGGGATCCCAGTCCATCCAGCCGTCCAGCAGGCCGTCGTTGTCCAGGTCGCCGTTGTACTGGAACTGGAGGTTTTCGATGTTCTGGGCCAGGGGCAGGTGCATCATGGTGCCGGCGCCCGTGGACTCATCGATAGTGGTCAGGTAAAGCGTCTGGGGCTCACCCAGGTATCCTTTCTGTCCTACCGTCAAGGCCAGGGCGGGGTAGTCGCCCGGGCTGCCGGTCGTGTCCAGCCAGTAGTACTTGATCTGCCCCAAAGTGACGATGGCGTCGTCCCAGCAGGCCTCGGCACAGCCGGTGTCGATCAGGCCGCCGGGCGGGTTGAGGTCGGACTGTCCGGGCTGCATGTTGAAGTGCTCGATCCCGCTCCCGCAGCCGAACACGGAGTTGGGCGGGATGTAGCGGAAGGTGAAGCATCCGGGGCACTGGGTGGAGATGATGAGCACCATGCGGTTCTCATAGTAATCGGGGCAGTCGTAGGGTGCGCTCTCCAGAGTCCAGTCATACAGGAAGGCGGTGGCCGCACCGCCGCCCCCGCCGCCCTGGTATTTCTCGATTATCAGGAACAGGGGGTCGTCGAAGTTGCCCAGGACCTTGAGGCTGTCCGATCCTTCGGGGCCGGGACCGAACCCGTCCTCCCCCTCGATGAAAAAGCCCGCGATGTCCGGGGTCAGGCCCACTCCGGCCGAGCGGGCGTCGCGGCTGATCAAGAACATGGCCGAGCGCACGTCGTGCTGGAGCTTCGTGAACTGCTGCTGGTCCACCGAGATCTGGCTGCTGCGCATGTAAAGAAAGAGGGTTCCCAGCACCAGCAGGAGCATCACGGCGGCCCCCACCAGGATCTCGATGAGGGTGAACCCGCTCTGCGGCCGTCCTGCCTGGTCTGTTGTATGTTTGTGTTTGCTCATGATTCGACTTCCTTATCCTACCGGCTGATGATGGACGTGATGTTGGCCCGGACCCGGTATTTCTGCGGGTCACCGGTCAGGTTCCCAACACTCTCGTTCATCTGCTCGGCGGCGAAGATCATGACCTGGGCCTGGAAAGAAATGCCGCTGGTCTGGAGCAGCGTGATCCGGCGGTAATCCAAGACGCCGTCGAGGTTGAGGTCCAGCTGTTCGTCTATGGGGACCCCCACCTGGGCGTTCAGCTCGTCGATCGTCAGCAGCCGGAGCTGTTCGATCTGCTGCCTCGCCAGGAAGGTGGCGCTGCTCATCCTGTCGGCCTGGGTGTTGTTGGCGATGCTGAGTATCATGAGCTGGGCCAACCCCAGCATGGCAATGGCCACCAGGGCCACGCCGACCAGGGTCTCGATCAGGGAAAATCCCTCGGTCTTATTGTCTCGGCCTTGTGCGTTTTTCATATCAAACATCCTTGCATTTCTCAGCTGCTGGACTTGACGAAGCGCATGGAGCCGCCGAAATAGAAGATGAGCTCCCGCTGGTCCGGCAGCTGGTAGCGCTTGATCCGGTCGCTCTGCAGCACGACGCTGTGGCTCGCCTGGTCATAGTTGCTCACTATTCCTGTCGGCGTGAAGACCACGGACAGGTCCCCGCTCGGCAGGTTGAGGGTCAGGTTTAACTTGGCGGGGATGCTCTTCTCCACATAGCCCAGCACGTCATCCCAGACGGCGGTCGCGGTCTCCTGCTGGATCTGCATGGTCCACGGCCCGGTGGAGTTGTCGAACAGGACGCGGTGGTTCAGCTTGGTCTTTATGGCCAGGAACTTGGCCCGCTCCATGGTTATCATCATGTCCCGCACCGTGTTCTCCAGGGACCGCACCTCCAGCGAATTGATGAGATTCGGAGACACCACCAGCGCGATCACCCCGATGACGGCCACGGCCACCAGGACCTCGATCAGCGTATAGCCCTTCCTGCAGGTCTTCATCACACTCCCTCCCGTTCGAGGAAATCTCTCGTCTTTTTCAATCTTGCCACATTCCGGTCGTCATACAGAAGTCTATTATCTAGTGATATATAAGCAATATTCATGCCAGGACACAGCGACTTTAAGCGGCTGAAAAAAAACGAATTATGTTTCAGGCCATCGAAAGTATCCATGGGCTGCGCCGTTTTTTGTCCCTTCCTGTACAATTTTTGTCGTATAACGAACTAAATATATGTATATAAATACCTTGTAGGGCCGGGAGGGGTCAAGGCTCCCAGAGGGTGAAACCAGGGGTGGATTTTCAGAGTCCGCCCTCACCCCAAAAGGCTAGCCCGGCCCGCCCGTTTATGTGCCCTGGTCTCCTTTTATGAGCCCATGGGGTGGTAGGGCGGGTCTTCGGCGAATAAAAGGAGACCAGGGCACAGAGCTTTCGGGTGGGAGGAATCAGCACGGGGCCAGACGCGGGATACGGAGGACCATCAGCAAAAGGGTGGGAGGAACCATGAGGGGGAGGCGTTACCGCCCTAAACGGATTATGATTGACTTCCAATGGGCTCAGAGAGTAAAACCAAGGCACGGTGCATCTGGGAGGGGGTGGTTCAAGCTTGATTGGACGCGGAAAACTCAACGCCCTTTGCGAATGCGAATGGGAGGGTGGGAACATGGAGGGAGCAGCGAGTATGCGCAAGGCGTTCCGCCGAAAAGGAGGGTGGGATATCAGGTGGGGGAGGGATTGGAAGGCCGTTGCAATTTAAGGGGGCGTGTGGTATTGGTAAGCCATGCTCACCCGG
>JAUXEH010000228.1 GCA_030620655.1 Candidatus Aminicenantota bacterium
ACTATGTCCCCCGCTGGTCCCCTGACAGCATGAAGATCGCCTATGTGGACTGTCACCTTACCCTCTGGTATGTGGATCTGGAGGCAAAGAGGCCGGTCAGGGTGGACAAGGGCCGGTTCTACGGGGATACGGGGGGCCTGATCCCCAACTGGTCGCCGGATTCCCAATGGCTGGCCTACACGAAGCGGCTGACCAACTACCTGGGAGCGGTCTTCCTGTACTCGCTGGAAGCCGGAAGGAGCACGCGGATCACAGACGGGATGAGCGATGCCGGTATGCCCGTATTCGACCCTGGGGGGAAATACCTCTATTTCACGGCCAGCACGGATTCCGGGGCCTCTCTTCAGCCCGACATCCACAGCGGCTTCCGGACCCTGACACGTTCCGCCTACATGGCGGTGCTGTCCAAGGACGACCCGTCTCCCTTCGCCCCAGAGAGCGATGAGGAAAAGATCGAGGACAAGCCGGCTGAAAAACCGGAAAAGGAGTCTAAAAAGGAAGCCGATGAAAAGGAGGACGCCAAAGAGATTGAGGTCAAAATCGACCTGGATGGCATCCTGCAGCGGATCCTGGCCGTTCCTTTACCGGCCAGGCGTTATGTTGATCTCCAGACCGGAAATAAAGGTGTGCTCCTGGCGGTGGAAGCCGTCGCCCCGGTACCAGGGACATTCTTCTCCCCAGGGAACACGGTGCACCGCTATGATCTCGAGCAGCGCCGGGCTGATGTGGTCATCAGCGGTATCAATTCCTTCGAGATAGCGCGGAACGGGAAAAAATACCTGTACAGCCAGCGCAGCCGCTGGCTTATCGGAGACCTGCGCCCCATGCCCCCGGCCGGAGCTCCCTCCCCTCCTGCTTCCGCATCCAAGCCCGGTAAGGCCCTGGCCACCGAGAACATCCAGATCAGGGTTAAGCCTCGTGAAGAGTGGAAACAGATGTACAACGAGATCTGGCGCATCCAGCGGGAGTTCTTCTACGATCCCGGCCTCCATGGGCTGGACCTGGACAAGACCCGGAAGAAATACGCGCCCTATGTCAATGCCGTGGCTTCCCGTCAGGACCTGAATTACCTCTTCGCCGAAATGCTGGGCGAGATGACCGTGGGGCACCTCGGTGTCGGAGGCGGAGACATCCCCCGGGCGGATCGGGTTCCCACCGGCCTTCTGGGAGCGGATTATTCCATTGAGAACGGCCGTTACCGCTTTGTCCGCATCTTCAACGGCGAGAACTGGAACCCCCAGTTCAGCGCACCCCTGACACAGCCGGGAGTGAACGTGAAGACGGGTGAATACCTCCTGGCCGTAGACGGGCAGGAGGTCAAAGGTTCAGACAATGTCTACCGGTACTTCGAGGGCAAGACAGGCAAACAGGTCGTCCTCAAGGTGGGACCTAACCCGGATCCGGAGGACTCCCGGGAGGTCACAGTGGTCCCCGTTGGTAGCGAATCCTCTCTGCGCAATTTTGCTTGGATCGAGGACAACCGCCGCTATGTTGAAAAGGTGACCGACGGGCGCGTGGCCTATGTCTACATGCCTGACACGTCTTTTGGTGGATACACCTATTTCAACCGCTACTTCTATGCCCAGGTCGGGCGTGAGGCGGTCATCGTGGATGAGCGATTCAACGGTGGCGGGATGCTGGCCACGGACATCATCGAGCGCTTCCAGCGCAAGATTATGAGCCTGGTCGCTACGCGGGACGGCGAAGACGAAGTCCAGCCTCAGGGCGCGATCTTCGGGCCCAAGGTCATGCTCATAAACGAGTTCGCCGGCTCGGGCGGGGATGCCATGCCCTGGTACTTCAAGAAAGCCAAGGTGGGGCCTCTGGTAGGCAAACGCACGTGGGGAGGCCTGGTAGGCCGCGCAGGGGCACCGTCCCTCATGGACGGCGGCTATGTATCATCTCCCAGCTCCGGTGTATGGAGCCCCGACGGCCATTGGATCGCGGAGAACATCGGGGTTATCCCTGACGTTGAGGTGGAGCTCGACCCCGAGCTGGTCAGGCAGGGTAAGGATCCCCAGTTGGATAAGGCCATAGAGATCGTGATGGACGAGCTAGCCAGGAATCCCCTGCCCAAGCCCAAGAGGCCGGCATATCCCGATCATCACAAGAAAAAGTGACGTATGATCCTTACCGCATCAGGGCATTGAACATCAGCTTGTAAGTGCCGTGGGTCTGGCTGCGGTGCTGGGTCCGGAATCCGATCAGGATCACTTTTCCTTTGCCGTGTTGGGCTGATATCATGGCCGCCTTTCCCGACAGGTGCTCCTCCCCGATCAGCCATCCGCTCTGAAGGATGTCCCTGTCCACGAAGCGTACCAGGGTCTGGTAATCCTCGTTGTGCTGGCCCGGGGTGACCTCGAAAGCCTGGCTGCCGTAGAATACCACAAAGCCCGCTTCCGGCATCCCATACGCCAGGGGATGGTGGTTGTCGAACGAGACCCGGAGCGTGGAACCGGCGCAGTAGAACTCCTGAGGAGGGAGGCCGTCCGCAACTCTGCGGACGTTCAGCCCGAATTTATCGATGGCGAAGCCGCAGGCTTCGGCAAACGTCACCAGCGTACCACCTTCCCGGACAAAAGTTTTGAGGGCCTCGACTCCCTCATTACCGATTCCGCTCCTGTATTCGGGCGGGACCGCCGTGGAGACATACCGCCGTGCATCGGGCGGGATCTGACCGGTGATCATGCCGCTGGAGTCGCTGGGCAGGATGATGACATCGTAGTTTTTGATGAGACTGCCCTTCTTGATCTCCGCGTCCTTGAGCGAGGTGTAGGGGAACGCGAACTGCTCCAGGACAAAACGGGTCCAGCCTTCGTCCATGTTGCCGCCCCAATAGCGGTGATACATCCCGACTCGCATGCGTCTGAGGTGGTGGATTCCCTTTCCGGGAACATCCTCGATGGCCTTGAAACCGACCCCGGTTTCCTGTGCAACATCCCTCAGGGCCGCCTCAGAGCCGCCTGAGAGGACGAAGTCACCGGGCCGAAGCCCCAGGGTCGCTTTGTCGACCCTTTGGACCTCTACGCCTTTGTCGAGCAGAAGGTTCACGGCCTTGAAGCCTGCGTTCAGGCGCCCGTCGAGCACATAGAACGATCCGTCGGCATCTACCTTGCCTGAGACCTTCAACCCATCGTTCAGGACCTGGAAATCGCCATCTACCGAATCATCGATCGGATCCACCCGTACGCCCATGAACTCGGCCATGGTGTGGGTGGCCAGGTCATACGGACGCAGCGGTGTGCCGTCCCGGTCGCGCGTCCAGTCGTTGTCGGCATAGAAAGTCCTGCCGAGGAGGTTGCGGATGAGGCCCATCTTGGGTTGGGCCAGGGAGATGAGCACGGCCCCCCGGGGATAGGTCACTCCGCCGGCCTTGAAATCTGCCCGGGCCTGCCGGATCTCGATCCCGGACTGCAGCAGGGTGTTGACCATCTTGACCGCGGTCAGCGGGTCATGTTGTTGGGTGGGTATGACATATGCCTTGGGTGTGCCCTCGGCACCCCGCTCGGTCTGCCGCTTGGCCTTCAGGTAGGCGTTCCAGAGCACTGTCTCCTTGTTGCGGGCTGCGAGGTCCAGTAGGGCCCAGGCCGAGATCTTCTTCTGTTCCACGATGTCCCGGAGCTTCCACCAGCCGCCCGGCCAGGGATTGGGAAAGGTCGACTGGGCCTCGTACCTTGGGAAAGCCCGTGCGCCTCCCCGAAGCTGCTCGGGGTGGATGTACAAGGGGGTAGCCAGCTTGGCGCTGGCCGACTCGGTCAGCATGCCGGCGATGTTATGAAAGGGAGTGATCCAGTGCCAGCCGAAATGGCCCCAGCCCGGAAATTGGGCGGCATTCAGGATGCCGGATTTGCCGTTTTCCTCCAGCTTGTAGGCGATGTGGGCGCCGTACCAGCTCATCTCCCTCCAGACCAAGGGATCGGCATAGGGGCGTATGGGCTCGCAGTAGGGCGGAACATAGAACCGGGCGCCGTAGCTCCCCATGTGGTGATGATCGATGTAGGCCTGCGGGGGCCAGTCCCGGTACATGATCTGGGCCGCATACACAGATTCGATCATGTTGAGGAAGTCGCCGTCCCGGTTGTTGTCATGGCCCACGTATTTGTGGTAGAGCCAGGGAAGGCCCGCCCCCTCGTATTCCGTGCCCACGGTCTTGCGGTACCAGTCCGTGACCATGATCTGCCCATCCGGGTTGAAGCAGGGGATCATGCAGAAGATCACGTTGTCCAGGATGCGCCGCGTTTCTTCATCCGTGCGGGAGAGAAGGTCATAGGTGAGCTCGACCGCCATCTGTGTCCCCCCGATCTCGGTGGCGTGCAGGCTCATGGACTGGCATATGACGGCTTTCCCCTCCTTGACGTATTCTCTGATCTCCGCCTCGGCGATGCCCCTCGGATCGCTGATCCGGGCATTCACATCCCGCAGGCGCTCCAGGTCGGACATGTTCTTTGGGGCGGTGATGATCACGAAAAGGAAAGGATTCCCCATGGTGGCCGGCCCCATGTCGATGACCTTGATCGCGGTGCTTTCACGTTCCATGAGCTTGAAATAATCGACGATCCGGTCCCAGCGGGCAATCTTGCGGTCGGCGCCCATCTGAAAGCCGAAAAACTCATCGGGCGAAGTGATCGTGTTTTGAGCCCCTGCCGTGGGGGCCAACAGCCCCAGGATCAGAAAGCACAGGGCAAAGCGGTAAAATAGGACCTGAAGACAGCAGTTATTCGACCTCATTCTCTCCTCCTCGATAGGGCTGTCCCCATTATCTCAAAACAGAGCGTCCCGTCAAACGAAATGATGATAATCTCATTGCCAAACCTGACGAGCCGGATTTTATCCGAATACCAGGATTTTGAAGTTTACGCCCTCCAAGGCATCTCTGAAGCCCGAATCGGTTTTTTTATAAAACATGGGTATCTATCCTGCTTCTCAGTCGTTTATATGATTGTATACTTTGTAACACATTTAAGCTGGGGATTAACAGCTCAGGATATCCAACTGGAATAAATCCAGGGTTTGAGTGTATGAGGGATAGCAAAGGGAATACAATTCCGGGAGGTAATAAGAATGAAGCGCAATCAAATCCTAGCCGTCATTCTAGCGATTTCAATTCCTATTTTGTGCACCGGATGCGGCCAAAGCGGGAGCGAATGGGCAGGTTCCATCTCCCGGGACGCGGGTGTGGTCATCGTCAAGAATCCCATCGAACCTAAATATGGATCGGAAGTCTTCAGCCTAGAGGAGGAGCTTTCCATCGGCGAATCCGAGGGCAGCGACGAGTACATGTTCCAGGACGTCAGGGGAATCACCGTCAATGGGGATGGGGATATCTATGTGCTCGACTCAG
>JAUXEH010000074.1 GCA_030620655.1 Candidatus Aminicenantota bacterium
CTGCGTATGACCCGGGTATCCGCCGTCCCTCAAGTCAGGCCCCAGGAGATCGGGGAACTGCAGCACTTCCTGGCCAGGATCCAGGGGCCGGCCACTCCGGCAGAGGGTGTGGATGGACTTTTCCCTGCCCTGGAGCGCCTGGTGGGGTATCCGCTCCCCGCGTCCCTGTGGGAGGCGGAGGTCTTCCCGGCCCGTGTACCGGGCTACACAGTGGATAGTCTGGATGCCACACTGCGGAAGGGCAGCCTGCGCTGGCAGGGAGACCCCGAACAGCGTATCCGCTTCTTTTTCGAAGAAGACGCGGAACTCCTCCCCTATGCAGCCCAAAAGGCGGCCGGGGACACGGAAGACGGACCACCGGAGGAAAGGCTCACGGCTGTGACAGCTTTGTTTTCAGATCCGGCCGCGCGCTACGATTTCTCCGCTCTCCTGCCCAAGGCCGATAACAATGCCCGCCACCTGGAGGAGCTTCTCTGGGAGGGTGTCTGGCAGGGGGATGTCAGCAACGACACCTTCAGTGCCCTGCGCCGCGGTCTTCAGAACCGCTTCCGTGTGGCAGAAGCCGTGGAAAAGCAGCATCGGGCTCACCGCGCATACGGTCACAGAGGGCGGCGGCTTCACCTGTCCCGCTGGAAAGAGGCGCAGGCCTATCCTGGAAGCTGGTTCCTGCTGCCCTCACGCCCCGCAGGAGTAGATGACTCGGACCTCATCGAGCTGGAAGAGCGGCGCAAGGACCGGGTCCGGATCCTGCTCGACCGCTA
Organism: Candidatus Aminicenantota bacterium; assembly: GCA_030620655.1. Lineage (GTDB taxonomy): Bacteria > Acidobacteriota > Aminicenantia > Aminicenantales > Aminicenantaceae > JAUXEH01. The sequence goes on from JAUXEH010000074.1 coordinate 762, forward strand.
CGGGATCCTCTTCCGGGAGATCCTGCTCCGGGAGCCCCCCCTTTTCCGCTGGCCGGACGTGTTCCGGACCCTGCGGCTGATGGAGCTATCGGGGGAAATCCTTTCCGGGCTGTTTTTCTCGAATATTCCCGGCCCCCAGTTCATGTCCCACCCGGCTTTCCGGATGTTCCAGCAGGAATCCTGGGATGAGGCGGTCTACTGGCTGAACGCCCTGGACCCCGCCTGCCTGTGCGGCCTCCCCCTGGATGCGCTGCGTGGCTCGCTGCCCAAGCGGATCGAGGGAAACCATGTGGTTTTCCGGGGAAAAGATGTGGTCCTGATCTCGCAGCGGAAGGGCGGTCAGCTGACGTTCCGAGTCCCCCCGGACGATCCCCGGCTGGGTGAGTACCTGCTCGTCCTGCGGCACCTTCTCCATCGGGATTTTTCCCCACAGCGCCGGCTCATCGTGGAGGCCATAAATGACACACCGGCGCCGCAGAGCCCCTATCTTCCCTCCCTGAAGAAACATTTCGATGTCGTGGCGGATATCAAGCATGTTTCCCTGTACCGGAAGCCATAAGAAGAGAACCTTGAATCCTGGAACAATCCGAGGGTTTTTGCGTATAATAAAGAGAGGAGACGACTGCCGCGGTGACTCCCCCAGTCTGAGGCTGAAGTGAATAAACCGGGGGGGATCATTGTAGAATATAAAGGGGAGCCCAAGAGTTTTTCCTCAAACCGGAGACGGAGGATCTTCCATGGAAGATGCGATAAAGAAAAAGAAACGCAAAAAGAGGCGGAGGCGGATCGTTTTTACGCTCGTGTTTTTGGCGGTCATCGCGGTCGCAGCCATCGGCGTGCGCATGAACGTGAAAACGGCACCCGACGACATGAAGGGCCCGACGGCCAAGGTGGAATACGGCGGGGTGCTGGACCGCCTCACCGAGACCGGGACCATCGAGCTGGTGCGCTCGGTGGAGGTGAAATCCAAGATCTCGGGCAAGATCAAGCAGATCCTGGTGGAGGAAGGTGAGACGGTCCGGGCCAACCAGCTCCTGGCCATCGTGGAGCCGGACCCCAACCAGACGCTGCAGCTCTACGGAAAACGGGCTGCGGTGGAACGGGCCCGCATCGAGTACCTGGAAAAGGAGAGGGAGTGGGAGCGCAACCAAACGCTCTTCGATAAGAACCTGATAGCCCGGCAGGAGCTGGAAAAGATCGAAAACCTATACCGCATCGCCCACAACGCCTACAAGCAGGCGCAGCTCGAGCAGCAGATCCTGGAGAGGGAGATGACGGCGGCCTCCTCCCAGGAGACGGCAGACCTGGACGCAACCGAGATAACACAGCTGGATGACTTCCGAATCGTGGCGCCCATCTCCGGCCTCGTGATCGCACGCAACGTCGAGGCGGGCGAGATGGTGGTCACGGGGATCTCCTCCTACATGGTGGGGACCACCATGTTCCAGATCGGTGATCCCAGCGAGATGATCGTGAAGTCCTCCATAAGCGAGGTGGACTTGGGACGGCTGCTCGAGGGTCTGGAGGTCAGGATCGTGGCCGACAGCTACCCGGATGACTCCTATGCGGGGCGGGTCAAGAGGATCGCCCCGGTGGGTAGGATCAAGCAGGGCGAGAGTATCGTGACCTTCGAGGTGGAGATCGAGATCCTCAATCCGGACACCCGACTCCGGCAGGGCATGTCCTGCGACATCGACATCATCATGGACCGGAGGGAAAACGTGATAGTGCTGCCGGTGGAGGCTGTGCATGAAGTCATGCGCAAGGATATCGAAGGCGAGGAGACCTCAGAGATCGACCATGTGCTGGCCTACAAGTGGATAGGAGAGGACTACGAGGAAGTGCGGGTCGAGATCGGGCTGCAGAGCAGCAACCGGGTGGAGATCCTGACCGGCCTGAGTGAGGGAGACGAGGTCTCCAGCGAGGCCGGCAAGAAATACAAGGAATCCCGCGACAAGGAAGCCGAAGCCAAGGCTGAAGCCGAAGCACCCGATAAAAAAGAGGCGGACCGATGAACGTCATCGAACCCCTGGTGGTGGCCTTCTCACAGCTGCGGGCCAATAAGATGCGCTCCTTCCTCACAACCCTGGGCATCCTGATAGGCGTGGGCTCGGTGATGGGCGTGACCTCCATCGGAGAGGGTATGCGGCGCCAGATCGTGTCCGAGTTCGAGCAGGTGGGCGGGAGCAAACTCATCGTGGTGTCCCCGCCGCGGCAGTGGGTGCGCAGGGACGGCCGCTGGGTGCGCCGGTCCTGGGAAGAGCACCTGCTGGTGGAGGATATCCAGAAGATCTTGGAAGAGTGCCCGCTCGTGGAGACGGTCATCCCCATGAACGCCTCGGGTGCCCAGCTCAAGTACAAGAAGGCCAACACCCAGGGCGACTTCTGGGGGGTCAATCCCGAATTCTCCGAAGCCTGGGGATGGCCGGTGGAACAGGGCCGCTTCATCAGCCTGAGCGACCTCAAGAGGTGGCGCAAGATCGCGGTCATCGGCCAGAAGATCAAGGAAGACCTCTTCGGCGAGAAATCGGCCGTGGGCAAGGAGATCAAGATCAACGGCCGGCGCTACGAGGTGGTGGGGGTCATGGCCGAGAAACGCATGTTCTACGAAGACTGGGGGCAGCGTGTGTTCATCCCCTTCACCACCGCCGCCAAACGCATGATCGGCAACGACTACCTGGACGTACTGTTCGTGTACGCCAAGACAGCGCGCGACGCCAACCAGGCGGCCGAGGAGATCCGCAGGACCCTCCGCCGCTACAAGCAGCACGGAGATGAGTTCGAGATCGAGACGGCGGACGCCCAGATCCAGGACGTCAACCGGATCTTCGGGATCATGAAGCTCGTGGTGGGCGGTATCGCCTTCGTGTCTCTGCTGGTGGGCGGGATCGGGATCATGAACATCATGCTGGTCTCGGTCACAGAGCGCACACGCGAGATCGGGATCCGCAAGGCCGTGGGTGCCAGGCGGCGCACCATCCTGACACAGTTTTTGATCGAATCCGGGTTTCTGTGCCTGTTCGGCGGGATCCTGGGCGTGCTCTTCGGGCTGGGCCTGGGCTTCGGCATCTCCAGCATCATCTCGGCACTCACCAACGAGCCCTTTCCCAGCGTGATCTCGGTGCAGGCTACGGTGACGGCCCTGATATTCTCCGCCTCCTGGGGGATCCTTTTTGGCGTGTTCCCGGCCTGGAAGGCCGCCAAGCTCCACCCGGTCGAGGCCCTCCGCTACGAATAGGACGCAGGGGCGAGGATGATAAATTATTGACATTACTGCATGACAGTCTTAGATTAGAAACAGCGATATTTTTGAAAGTCTGCTGGAAGAGAAAAATTCCAAACCAAAGGGGCTTCTGCTTCGTATACATAAGCAGCGAGCCGTTTACATAGAGGGGACATATGTCCATGTTATCTAAATTCAGAGGAGGTTCCATGAGGCGTATTTTTATTGTGTTTGCTTTAGTGCTGCTGGTCTGCGGCTCCGCCCTGGCCCAGCAGCGAACCGGAAACATCTACGGCACCATCGTGGATGAGGAAGGGATCGCGCTCCCCGGCGTCACGGTGATATGTTCGTCCGAACTGACGGCGGATATGACGTTTGTCACCACTGACAAGGGGTCGTTCCGCTTCCTCTCTCTCTCCCCCGGCAAGTACACCGTAAAAGCCACCCTGCAGGGTTTCGTCGAGGCCACACAGGCGGACATCGTCGTAGAGACGGGGGGGAACGTGACCCTCCAGCTGCGCATGTCGACGCAGCGCCTGTCGGAGGAAGTGACCGTCACGGCCGTGACCCCCGCCGTGGACATGCGCAAGACCACGATCTCCGCCAATTTCTCCGTGGATGAGCTGCAGAGCCTGCCCACGGCCCGGGATCCCTGGGTCATCCTTCAGCTGGCACCCGGTGTGGTCATGGACCGGGAAAACGTGGGCGGCTCGGAATCGGGCCAGCAGTCCAACTTCGTGTCCCGGGGTGTCGGCCGGGGGGCCACCAACTGGAACCTGGACGGCATCGACACCACGGACCAAGTCTCGGAGGGAGCGTCTTCCCAGTACTACGACTTCGACTCCTTCGAGGAGATCCAGATCCAGACCGCGGCCACGGACATCACCGCCTTCACCGCCGGGGCCCAGATCAACCTGGTCACCAAACGGGGAGGCAACCGCTTTTCAGGCGGAGGCCGGCTCTACCTGACGAATGACTCCTTCCAGAGCACCAATACTCCGGAGGATTTCGATCTCGAGGAGTCCAAGGTCTCCAACATCGTGGACACCGGGATCAATATCGGTGGGCCCGTCATCAAGGACAAGCTTTGGTTCTGGACCGGCTTCGGGTACCAGGACATCAACACCATCGACGTCGTGGGCGAGACCATCAAGACACAGATCTACAACTTCGAGCTGAAGCTGAACGCCAACGTAGGTAAGCACCGCATCGAAACATTCTTTAACTTCACCGACAATCCCAAGCAGGGCCGGATCGCCAGCAACGCCATCGATGCCTGGGAATCCCGCTACAATCAGAGCGGCCCCAAGCCCATCTTCAAGATCCAGGACGAGATCTCCGTCAGCAAGAACCTGTTCCTTTCCCTCAAGGCAAGCTACGGCGGCTTCGGATTCAAGCTCACGCCCATCGGAGGACTCGATATTCCCGCCTACCGCACCCGCACCGACGGCTCCTATTCCAACACCTACCGGTACGGATCGGATTACGGCCGTGACCAGTATTTCGGCCAGGCCTTGGGAATCCTCTTCGCCGAAGACCTGCTTGGAGCCAATCACGAGTTCAAGTTCGGGATGGAGATGAAGCACTCCTACGGCGTGAGAGACCGACGGTATGTGTCCGAGTATCTGTACTTCCGGGACATCGATGCGCGCACCGGCTACCGGGCCTACATCTACCGTCCCAACAGCAACTATGACTACCGCATCAACCGCTTGGGGCTTTTTGCCCAGGACTCGGTCACCAAGGGCCGCTTCACACTCCTGGCGTCGCTGCGCTATGACCGGCAGTGGGGGTATGTCGGCAAGATCTCGGTGCCCGGCAGTGATGTGAGCTGGGCCGGAGAGTACAACCTGCCACCGGTCACGGTCGATGCCCAGGATTCCAACGTCATCTGGAACACGTTCTCGCCGCGGCTCGGGCTGATCTACGACATCACGGGCGACGGCCGGACCATCGCCAAGGTCAACTTCGGGATCTACGGCGACCGCTACGACTCCAGTTTCTTGAGCAACCTGGCCAGCACCTACGGATATGCGTACTTCAACTGGAACAACAAGAACGGGGACATGGAAGTGCAGGAGGACGAGCTCAGCCGGCCCCGGGTCTACGACAGTTACAAATCCCTGCCCGCCGATCAGCTGTACGACTCCGGCATGACGTCCCCCAAGACCCTGGAAGTGACCGTCGGAGTGGAGAGGGAGATCTTCCCCAACTTCGCCCTGGGCGGCACCTTTATCTTCCGCCGCAACTACAACGACTGGTGGACCATCAACTACCTGGAAGACGGGGACAACCTGCGGCTGCCCACGGCCGACGACTGGGTGGAGGGCGGCACGATCCCGGTGGAGTACGGCGCCTGGCCCTGGTACGACTACAAGCCGGGACTGGAGTATTCCTCGGAAAACTACACCTACCAGAGACCCGACTACTACCAGCGGTTCCTCGCGTTCGAAATCAGTTTCCGGAAGCGGTTCACGGCCGCCAGCCGCTGGCTGCTCACCGGGTCCTTCACCATCCAGGACTGGCGCAGGTACTACCCCACCCGGGATTCCTACAACAACCCGACCAACGTCGAACAGATGGACGGGGAGTATGCCGGGTACATCTCGTCCAGCAGCGGAGCCACGGAGCAGTCCATCAACCCGCGCTGGATGGCCAAGTTGGGCTTCGCCTATCAGCTTCCCTACGAGATCAACTTCGGTGGCACCTTCACCGCCCGTGACGGCTACATCCTGCGGGAGATCTATGTGGATTACGACGAAGAAGTTGAGGCGGATAACGGCGACGAACCCTCGGTCTACAGCCAATACTACGGCAGTTCGCGGCTTCCCTCCCACTTCATGCTGAACCTCAGGGCCGACAAATCCGTCCGGGTCAACCAGGTCAAACTGGTCTTCTCGCTCGACCTGTTCAACGTGTTCAACACCAACACCACCCTCAGCCAGGAAGACGAGATCACCCGCGACAATTACCAGCAGATCCTCCAGTACACCAAACCCCGCATTCTCCGCTTCGGATTCCGCTTCCAGTTCTAAGCACTAGTCAGAACGGCCGGAGGGCGAACCGCTCTCCGGCCGTTTTTTTTGCTGATCAGGACAGGCCGGCCCGGACGGGGCGGCTACCTTTCCTTCTCGATCCGGAGGATCAGGTCCCGTACGCTCGGCTGCTGCGGGTTCAACCTCAGCGAAGCCCGCAGGGCTTCCAAAGATTTTTCCCTCTCCCCCACACGAAAATAGCAGTATCCCAGCGCATTGAGCAGCTCGGTGTCCGCGTTGTACACTGCGTTTCCCTGGAGCAGGTGTTCGACCGCCCGCTCAAAATCCTCCATCCCCTGATATGCGAGCCCCTTGATCAGGAAATATTCGAAGCGAAAATCCTGCGAGGCCTTTAAAGACTCGACGATCTCCAGGCTGCGGGCGAAGCGTCCGCTGTTCAGGTAAAATCGGGCGAAGTCGACGATGCCCCTCTCGTATTCCGGCCGCAGGCGGAAGCCTTCGGCATAGCGGGCCTCGGCTTTCGCCGGTTCGCTCAGCTTCTCATACTGTGACGCCAGCATGTACTCGTACAGGAAACGATCGGCATGGCGGAAGGCCTTGGCATTGGCCAGTGGGTGTGGGATCTCCGGTTCCGGGGACACGATGAAATGGCCTTCCTTCCCAGTGATCGTATTGCCGTCACTGCCGATCACGGACACCTGGATGGTGTAGTAATCCGCCGCCAGCTCCTCAACGGGGAAAGAGGCCTCAAAGTTCAGGATTCGGCCATAGGGCATGTCCCTCAGGTTCCTGGAGAAAGATTTCCGTGAAGGGTCGGTGTCTCTGAGGCCGGTGAGCCGGACCTCCAGCCGTCCCTCACGCCACAGCGCTTGATTGACGTTCCCGATGATGGCGCGCATGCTGAAATCGTCTGCCCGGGAGAAGGTCGACCGAGGGTCTAACAGGAGCTTTTTGCCTCCCACCTTGAAGGGGATGTGGAGGTCCGGCGCATAGTCCTGGAACCCGGGGCCGAGGAAGGGGCCGTACAGCCGCACCTGATCCGAGCCTTCTAAGACCTGAATATCCTGTTCGTACAGGCAGAATTCCTTCTGCACGGAATTCTGGACCAGGATGATCAGGCGGTGCGACCCCTCCGCTACAGGAAAGCTGTCCTCGATGGAAAGCCCGTGCGCCAGGACGTTCTCCAGCTCGTCCGGAAGGATGTAGACCGGGAGGTCCTTGGAATACTGGAGGATGATCTCGTCTCCCCTTCTCAGGCTGACCGTGAGCTTGAAGTTGCAGTAATACTGGTCACGGGTGTCGAAATAATCCACGGAAATCCGCTCCGGAACGATCGCGAAGTGTGCAAAGGTCATGCCCAACACCGGATCCGGGAACACAGCCAGGCCGGTCGAGCTGTCCACGTAATTGGTCATGTAATCGGTCGTGACCATGCCCATGTAGTCCAGGAAATGCGTGGCATAGGAAACGTTGACGTCTCTGGAAGGGGAATCAATGATGCTGGTCATGATGCGCGCTGTGTCGAGTGAGGGCTGGAAATCGAAGGGGATCTCACCGGGGATCATGGACAGCACGACCGGCGCCAGGGTGGGAGCCACCTCTTCGATCTCGCGGTAGAGCTGTTCGTAGTTGGTGGGATCCAGATTGTCCAGCCGGACGAGCAGGCTGGAGGGCCCGTCAGCTGCGGGATCATAGAGAACGAATTCACCCGCGCCCCGTCTTTTGTAGAACACCACGGCGAAATGCGCGGGCAATCCCTTGGATTCCTCACCGTAGTAATACCAGGCCTCGGCCGGGTACACATCGATGGACCCGGCGAACCTTTCCACGCTGACCGGAGGCCCCAGGATGATGTAGATCCGCCCCTGATCGGTCATCCAGCCGTCCTTCGGAGTTCCCCGGCCCAGATACCTGTTGGCATGGTTGAAGCGCCGGATGTGCTCCTCCCTGTATTCGTTCTGGGGAGTGCCGGGAGTGGGGTCCCGCTGTTTCCAGAAGGTATCGATAAACGCGCTGCGATCCCGGTCGCTGGTCAGCCGGAGAAACACCTCACGCTCCTGGGGGAGCATGATGTACTGGGTCAGGTTGAGGAATTCCTGGTAGAACTGGGGGACGTCCTGGGTGGGCATCCGGCCGTTCGCACCGAAGGCATTTCCACACCAGAGGACGAGCAGGAGCCAGAGAAGGACCCGATTGGCTTCATGGTGCTGCGGCATCATCGTGTCCTGACCTCAATCTCGAAGATCTTCCGGGTCTTGGCCAGCCCGGCCCCCTCCAGGATGATGTCGAAATAGTAATCCCCGCGATCGATATCCATGGGGAAAGTGAGAACGATCTCTTCCATGTCCACGATCTCCGCCTCTGTTTTTTCAAATCGGGCCTCCCGCTGAAACCGCATGATCTTCTTCCCTTTTTTGGTATAGACAAAGAATTCAAAGACCATCTCCGCCGTGAGCACACCCTCGCCCTCCGTGAAGATCAGCGCTTCCACAGGCAGGCGGATCTGCAGGGCCTGATCCTGAGGCAGGAATTCCGCCTGGAAATCCGCGAACCGGTCCTGGAACCTCTCGTCCAGGCCAGGCATCATCCCCAGCTTGACGCTCTCCACGGCATCGAAGAAATTCCCCGCAATCCCGTAATAAGGATCGAGCGTGTAAGCTCCGGACCCGCCCTCATCCAGGAAGCGGAGCGCGAAATCATAGCGGTAGTAATACCAGATCACCATGCCCTTGACATCGGGGCTGTCAAGGACGGGATAGCGGTCGATCTTGTCCGGAGGGCCGAAGTAGATGTACATGCGGCCCCTGTCGGTCTTCCATCCGGGGATCCCCTCGATAAAACGCCGGCTGGCGTACTCGACTCTCCGGTAGAACCCATCCTTGAACTCGTTCATCTCGGTGAAGCGGTCCGGGTCCCGTTTCTCCCAGAACTCCTCGATGAACTCCGCCCGCGACTCGTCATCCGGGAGATGGGTAAAGATTCGGATTTCCGCTTTGGTCATGATCAGGCGGGCGGTCTCGTAAAAGGCTTGGCTTTCCGGATCGAGGTCCGGACGGGAGAGGGCCGAGCAGCTGGGAAAAAGCAGGGCGAAACACACCCACAGCGCCGCGCTTTTAATCCTGGAAACCGTCATGCTATCCGCACAGGAAGATCAGCCAATATGCCCTTTCATTGTAGCAACTCCAGCCAGAAATGAGAAGGGTCGTCAGGCTGTGCGGTGTGCCGCCTCCCCAGACCTTGGTCTGGAAATTGGTGCCCATCAGGATCCCCCGGGTGCCTTTCCCTGAGCCAGCCCGTCGATCAGGGCGAGCTTTTCAGCCGGATCTTCGGGCAGGTCGCCAAAACTCAAGGCCTTGCCCTCTTTGACGGTGACCAACCGGGCAGCGGACTCCCGGAAGGGCTCGATGTCATGCGAGACGACCACGACCAGGGCGCCGCGGTCGACCTGCTCTTGGATCCATGCCAGGATCCGGGGCATGATCGCCCGGTCCATCCCAGCCAGGGGTTCGTCCAGGAGGATGTGCTCCGGGGTCCCGATGAGGACCGCAGCAAAGACGGCCCGGCGGCGCTGGCCGAGCGACAGCTCTCGCACCGTTTTATGGGCCGCCCCCGCATCCGGCACACGAGGCCCACCACCTCACCCAGGCTGGCATACGGGGTCAGGTCTGGATGTTCGGGGAGATACGCGATCCGGAGCCGGGCCTCGCGCTCATCTTTCCAGAGATCCTTGCCGTCCACAAGGACGGCGCCGGCATCCGGCTTCTCCACCCCTGAGGCCAGCTTCAGCAGCGTGCTCTTCCCACAGCCGTTCGGTCCCAGGAGCAGGACCAGACCGGCGGGCAGTTCGAGGCGGACACCATCCAGCACAGATTTACCGGGCTCGTAGGCATAGGATACGTCTTGAAAAACGATCATTCTCGACTCCAAGAATAGGGATCGCCCGCGGCCAGGTGATGGATCTCCAGCCAGCGGCTGACCTTCTGAGCCCGGTCCTTATTCACCCCATATCTCAGGAGAAGGGGCAGGGCCCACACAAAAACGAGCGCTGTGGGCGGTAAGAGCGCAAGCAGCATCCCGCCCAGGGCTCCATTCAGAGATACCAGGCCCAGGGCGGACATCTTCTGTTCAGGGGCCAGCCTTATGACCGCCGCCGCGTAGAGGGACAGGGCCGGAAGGCCGAGGACCACTGCCGCAGA
>JAUXEH010000005.1 GCA_030620655.1 Candidatus Aminicenantota bacterium
CGAAGAAGGCACCACCATCCTGCAGGCCGCACAACAGCTGGACATCAAGATCCCCAGCCTCTGCTACCACCCGGTGCTGGAGCCCTATGCGGCCTGCCGCGTGTGTATGGTGGAGGTGACCCTCAAAGGGAAAACCGATATCATCACGTCCTGCAACAACAAGGTCCAGGAGAGCATGGAGATCCAGACCGCATCGGAACGCGTGCCCCGGGCGCGCAGGCTCAACGTCGAGATGCTGATGGCGCGCGCCCCGGCAGCCGAACCCCTCAAGGAGATCGCGAAGGACCTGGGCATCGAACAGACCCGCTTCGAGATCGAAGACCCGGACGAGAAGTGCATCCTCTGCGGCCTGTGTGTGAGGGCATGCTCGGAGATCGTGGGAGCCGAAGCCATAAGCTTCATCGAGCGCGGGAAAAGCCGCTATGTCTCACCGCCCTTCGGGGAACCGTCCGAAGCCTGCATCGGCTGTACGGCCTGCGCCTTCTTCTGTCCCACCGAATGCATCACATACGAAGACATCCGGGGCCGCAAGGTCATCCACAGCGAGCTCAACCTGGGTCAGGATACGGCCATCCGGGTCCCGATCCTTCAGGCCGTTCCCATGGTTCCTTTTATCGATGAGGAAGCCTGCATCCATTTCAAGACGGGGGAGTGCAAGATCTGCGCCACGGTCTGTCCCAAGGAGGCCGTGGACCTGGACATGCAGGACGAGATCCTGGACCTGGAAGTGGGTTCGATCATCCTGGCCACGGGCTACAAGCAGTTCGATGCCGGCCGCATCCCCCCCTACGGATACGGACGCCTGGACAACGTGCTCAACGGGCTGGAATTCGAACGCCTGGTCAACGCCTCGGGCCCCACGGGCGGCAAGATCAAATGCGCCAACGGGGAAGAGCCCAAGGCCGTGGGGATCGTCCACTGTGTGGGTTCGCGTGACGAAAACTACAACGAGTACTGCTCCCGCGTCTGCTGCATGTACTCCCTGAAATTCGCCCACCTGATCAAGGAAAAGACCGATGCCGAGGTCTACGATTTCTACATCGACATGCGCTGCTTCGGCAAGGGGTACGAGGAATTCTACCACCGCCTGCTGGAGGAAGGGACCAAGTTCATCCGGGGCCGCGTCTCGGAGATCACGGACGTGCCCCTGATACCCGAAGAAGAGGGCCGGCTCATCATCCGGGTGGAGGACACCCTGTTGGGGGTCCTGCGCCGCATCCCGGTGGACATGGTGCTCCTGGCCACGGGCCTGGAACCCAGCATGGACCACAACAAGATCGCCAAGACCTTCAACATCTCCTGCTCGCAGGACACCTTCTTCCTGGAACGGCACCCCAAGCTGGCTCCGGCCACGACCTTTTCCGACGGGATCTTCCTGGCGGGCTCCTGCCAGTCGCCCAAGGACATCCCCGACACCGTGGGCCATGCCGGCGCGGCCGCGGCCGAGGCTCTGGCCCTGGCCGACAAGGCCACCTTCGAGCTGGAGCCCATCACCGCGGTCATCGACGAGGACCTCTGCTCCGGGTGCCAGATGTGTGTGCACCTGTGTCCGTTTACGGCCATCACCTACAACAAGGAAAAGGGGATCTCGGAGATCAACGACGCCCTGTGCAAGGGGTGCGGGACATGTGTGTCCGCCTGCCCCAGCGGCGCATCGCAGCAGCAGCACTTCCGCGACCATCAGATCTTCGCCGAGATCGAGGGAATGTTCATCGAATAATTTTTTTTAATGGCATAATGAAAAAGGTTCAAGTATAATGACCACTTTTTGTAACGGAACGAAAACCAAAACTAGCAAAGGAGGCCAGCTATGAGCAACGAGTCATTCGAGCCTAAAATAGTTGGTTTCTTGTGTAACTGGTGCTCCTATACCGGCGCCGATCTGGCCGGCACTGCCCGCATGGTCTACGCCCCCAACGTGCGTATCATCCGGGTGATGTGCAGCGGCCGGGTCGACCCTCAGTTCGTGCTGAAGGCCTTCAGCGAAGGCGCCGACGGAGTCCTGATCTCAGGATGCCACCCGGGAGACTGCCATTACCAAGAAGGCAACTACCAAGCCCTAAAACGACATAAACTGCTTAATAAAGTGCTCGAGCAGTTAGGAATCGAGCAAGACCGGTTCCGCCTGGAATGGGTCTCAGCCGCGGAAGGAGCCAAGTTCCAGCAGGTGTGCAACGAGTTCACCGACCAGCTACGAGAGCTCGGCCCGCTGAACCTCAACGGAGGAAGTCAATGAGTGAGAAGCCCAAGGTCGCGTTTTACTGGTGTTCCTCATGCGGGGGCTGCGAAGAGTCCATCATAGACCTAGCGGAAGACATCCTGAAGGTGGTCGAGGCCGTGGACATCGTGTTCTGGCCCGTGGCCATCGACATCAAGCGTAAAGATGTCGAAGCGATGGAAGACGGATCCATAGCCGTAACCTTCATCAACGGCGCCATCCGCCTTTCCGAGCAGGAAGAAATGGTCCAGATGCTGCGCAGGAAATCCGGCCTCATCGTCGCCCACGGCTCCTGCTCCCACCTGGGTGGGATCCCCGGTCTGGGCAATTTCTGGAACAAGGAGACCATTTTCAACCGCTCTTACCACACCACCCCCTCGACCGAGAACCCGGATGGTGTAGTCCCCCTGGAAAAGACCGAGGTGGATGGCAAGGAGCTGACGCTCCCCGCCTTCTGGGATACCGTCAAGACCCTGGATCAGGTGATCGACGTGGACTACTATCTCCCGGGATGCGCTCCTCCCCGGGATCTGATCATGAATGCGTTGGGTGCCATCCTGGAAGATAAACTCCCGCCTAAGGGCGCTGTATTGTCGCCCAACAAGTCGCTGTGCGACGACTGTGCGCGCAACGAATCCAAGCCGGAAAAGATGGAAATACACGAGATCAAGCGCCCCTGGGAGATCCTGATGGACGATGAGATCTGCTTTCTCGCCCAGGGCATCATCTGCATGGGCCCCGCCACCCGGACCGGGTGCGGGGAGCGCTGCATCATCGGAAACATGCCCTGCAGGGGATGTTTCGGCCCCACCGACCAGGTCTATGACCAGGGTGCCAAATTCCTGGCGGCCCTGGCGTCCATCATCGACACGAATGACGAAAAAGAGATTGAAAAGATCGTAGACACCATCGTGGACCCGGCCGGGACCTTTTACCGTTTCAGCCTGCCCTCATCGATTCTGCGCAGAAAAAGAATGGAGGCCATCAAATGAGCAAGAGAATCACCATAGACCCCATCACACGTCTGGAGGGGCACGGCAAGATCGAGATATTCCTGGATGACAACGGCGACGTGGAACGAGCCTTCCTGCAGATTCCCGAGCTGAGAGGCTTCGAACAGTTCGCCGTGGGCCGTCCCGTAGAAGAGATGCCGCGCATCACGCCGCGGATCTGCGGGGTGTGTCCCACGACGCATCACATGTGCTCGACCAAAGCCTGCGACGCGGTCTTCAACGTCAAACCGACCCCCACGGGACGCAAGATCAGGGAGCTGATCTACAACGCGTTCCAGTTCGAAGATCATACCCTGCACTTTTTCTTCCTGGGAGGCCCCGACTTCGTGGTCGGCCCAACCGCTCCGGCCGGCGACAGGAACATCCTGGGTGTCATCGGCAAAGTCGGCCTGGAGATCGGCGGCAAGGTCATACGCGCCCGCAGAGAGGCCCGTGACATCATCAGCTGGCTGGGCGGCAAGGTTATTCATCCCATCTGCGGGCTGCCGGGCGGCGTGTCCAAAGGCCTGGACGAAGAGCATCGCCTCCAGTTCCTGGAGACCGCCAACTTCTGCGTAGAATTCGCCCAGTTCGCGCTGCAGATCTTCGACGACGTGGTCCTCAAGAACAAAGACTACGTCGACCTGGTCGTTGGTGACGCCTACCAGCTCGAAACCTACTACATGGGGCTGGTGGACGAGAACAACAAGCTCGACTTCTACGACGGCGACGTACGCGTGGTCGACACCAAAGGCAAGGAGTTCTGCAAGTTCAAGCCGAGCGAATACCTCGATCACATCGCGGAGCACGTGGAGCCCTGGAGCTACGTCAAGTTTCCCTTCCTGAAGAAGCTCGGCTGGAGGGGATTTATCGAGGGCGAAGACACCAGCCTCTACCGCGTGGCTCCCCTGGCGCGGCTCAACGTAGCCGATGGTATGCAGACGCCCCTGGCCCAGGAGCACTACGAGAAGATGTTCGAAGTCCTGGGCGGCAAGCCCTCCCACCACACCCTGGCCTTCCACTGGGCCCGCCTGATCGAGGCCCTGCAGGCCACAGAGGCCATGAAGATGCTGCTGGAGGACAAGACCATCACCGATCCCAACATACGCCGGATCCCCACAGAGACCCCGACCGAGGGCGTGGGCATCGTGGAAGCCCCGCGCGGCACCCTGATCCACCACTACAAGACCGACGACCGCGGCATCATAGAGGAGGCCAACCTGATCGTGGCTACCGTCCATAACTCCCCGGCCATCGCCATGTCCATCGAGAAGGCCGCCAAGACTTTCATCAAGGGCGGCAAGGTAGACGAGGGACTGCTCAACATGACGGAGATGGCCTTCCGGCCCTACGACCCCTGCCATGCCTGCGGGACCCACTGCCTCCCGGGAGAGATGCCGCTCGTGGTCAACATCTACGACCACAACCGGGAACTGATCAAGCAGCTGAAGAGAGACCGCCAGTAGCCCCGCGGCACACCGCACAACTCGGGCGGGGACCGACCGATCGGTTCCCGCCTTTTTTTTAGGAACGAGATAGGCTACAATGGGGCCTAACCCGGAGCCGGGTTCGGACACACGCAGGACATGAAATTTCCAAGCCTCTCCTTACGGACAAAGATCATCCTCAGCTTCCTGGTCATCATCCTCATCGGGGGCCTGCTCTCCCTCTATTTCGGCTCGCGGCTCATAAAGAACACCCTGATTTCACAGGCCCAGACCAAGGTCAACCACGACCTGGCCTCGGCCTGGATGGTGTACAACGAGAAGCTCAACGCCATCAAGGCGATCATAAGCCTGTCCGCGGCCGGGGAAAGCCTGCACGACAACATCAAGCGTGGGAACCTGGAGTTCATATGCCGGGACCTGACCCGGGCCCGAAGGGAATACGGCCTGGACATCCTGACCCTCACGGACCGGAGCGGGACCGTGATCGTACGCTGCCGCAACCCGGAGGTCGTGGGCGATGACCAGTCCGGGGACGCGATCATCAAATGGGCCATGACCGTTGGCGAGCTGGCCCACACACAGATCGTCCCGCTGGCAGAGCTGCTCAAAGAAGGAGAGGACCTGGCTGAGAAGGCGTATTTCGAGTTCATCCCCACGCCCAAGGCCGCCGAGAGACCCGAGGACATCGAGACCAGCGGGATGATGCTCAAGGCCGCGGCCGCGGTGGTGGACGCCTCGGATACGCTGCTGGGTGTCCTCTACGGCGGCATCCTCCTGAACCGCAACTATGACATCGTGGACCGCGTCAAGGAGACCGTCTACAAGGGGGAAAAATACCAGGGCATCGAGACCGGTACCGCCACCATCTTCCAGCATGACCTGCGCATCTCCACCAACGTCCGGAACATAGATGGGACCCGAGCCATCGGGACCCGCGTGTCCAAGGAAGTCAACACAGCGGTCCTGAAAGGGGGCAAATCCTGGAACGACAGGGCCTTTGTGGTCAACGACTGGTACATCACCGCCTATGAGCCGATCCGGGACATCGAGGATGCGATCATAGGCATCCTATATGTAGGGACCCTGGAGCAGCCCTTCCTCGACATCGCCAGCCGTGTCATGGCCACCTTCGTGGTGATCGCCTCGTTGTGCGCCGTCCTGGTGACCGTCATCCTCTATTTCTCCACCGGCCGCATCATCCACCCTCTGTGGAAGATGGTGGAGGCTACGCGGAAGATCTCCCGGGGCGACCTCTCCCACCAGGTCGAGGTCACGTCCAGAGACGAGATCGGCTACCTGGCGGCTTCCTTCAACAAGATGACGGCCGATCTCGGGGCGGCCAACATGGAGCTCCTCGATTGGGGGAAGACCCTGGAGAAAAAAGTGGAAGAGCGAACCAGGGAGCTCACCAAGATGCAGGCGTCCCTCATACAGTCCGAGAAGCTGGCGTCGCTGGGAAAGCTGTCGGCCGGCGTGGCGCACGAGATCAACAACCCCCTCGGCGCCATCCTCATCTACAGCCACCTGCTGCTGGAAGACACGCCCAAAGACAGCCCCCGCTACAGCAACCTCAAGAAGATCGTCAAGGAGACCTCCCGCTGCAAGGATATCGTCAAGGGACTGCTGGAATTCGCCCGGCCCAAGGATCCTGAGATGTCGCACCTGGACATCAACTCCATCGTGGAACAATCCCTGTATATCATCGAAGCCCAGGCCATGTTCCAGAACGTCGTCATCGAAAAGCACCTGGCACAGGATCTGCCGCGGATCGTGGGCGACGGCGCTCAACTCCAGCAGGTCTTCATGAACATCATCCTCAACGCGGCCGAGGCCATGGACAACGACGGGACGCTCACCCTCCGCTCCGGGCTGAGCGGCGGAGGCCCCAGCATCGATATCCAGTTCTCCGACACGGGCCATGGGATCCAGGAAGAGGATATCAAGAGGCTGTTCGAGCCCTTTTTCACCACCAAGGAGGTGGGGAAAGGCACGGGGCTGGGGCTCGCCATCAGCTACAGCATCATCCGCAAGCACCAGGGTACTATAGAGGTGAGCAGTCAGGGGGGGGAAGGCGCCACCTTCACCGTCAAACTTCCCATCGAGAAAACGACCGATGACGAATGAACCGGCCAGTATCCTGATCATCGACGACGAAGAGGCCATCCGGGACTCCTGCTGCATGGTCCTGCAGAAGCAGGGGCATGACGTCCGGACCGCCGCGGATGGGGTCCAGGGCCTCAAGCTGCTCGAGAAGGAGCTCTTTCATGCCGTGCTGCTGGACCTCAAGCTGCCCGGGCTGGAAGGCCGAGAGGTCCTCACCCGCATCAAAAAAGATTCGCCCGAGACCCCGGTCATCGTCATCACCGGATTCGCCACCATCGAGTCCGCGGTTGACACCATCAAACGCGGCGCCTTCGACTATCTCGCAAAACCATTCAGCCCTGAAGAACTCCGGGTCATCGTGAGGAAAGCCCTCGAGAGCCGCAAGCTGTACACCCGAAGCATCGCCCTGCAGGAAGAAATCGATCAGAAAGCTCAGATCGGGATGGTGGTAGGCCGGAGCGCATCCATGGTCAAGCTCATGGACATCGTACGCCGGGTGAGCGCAACGGACAGCACAGTGCTGATCACCGGGGAGAGCGGCACCGGCAAGGAGCTTCTGGCCACTCAGATCCACAATTACAGCTTTCGGCGCAACGCCCCTTTTGTGGTGGTGGACTGCGGCGCGCTGGTCGAGACCCTGTTCGAAAGTGAGCTGTTCGGTCATGTCAAGGGCTCCTTCACCGGGGCCCATGAGACCAAACACGGCCGCTTTGAGGTGGCGGACGGCGGCACCATCTTCCTGGACGAGATCAGCAACATCAGCCTCAACATCCAGGCCAAACTGCTCCGTGCCATCCAGGAGCGCGAGATCACGCGGGTCGGCAGCACCAAGCCTAACAAGGTGGACGTGCGTATCATCGCGGCCACCAACGAGATCCTGGCCGAATGCGTACAGTCCGGCAAGTTCCGCGAAGACCTTTTTTATCGCCTCAGCGTGGTCCCCATCCACCTTCCCCCTCTCCGGGAAAGGAGCGAAGACATCCCGGACCTCCTGGAGCACTTCATCCTCAAGAACAACCAGAAGGCGAGAAAAAACATCCAAGAGATCTCACCGGACGCCAGAAAGGCCCTTCTGGAGTATGCATGGCCCGGCAACATCCGTGAACTGGAAAACACCATAGAGAGGGCCGTGGTTCTCTCGGAGGACGACCGGATCGACCTGAGCGACCTGCTCTATCACGGGATCGGGTCCAACCTGTCCTTCCTGCAGCCGCCGGGCGGACAGTTCAAAAGCCTGGCAGAGGTGGAGCAGGAATACATCAGGATCGTCCTCCAGGCCAATCACGGCAACCGCAGTCGGACCGCCAAGATCCTGGGCATCGACCGCAAGACCCTCCTGGCCAAGATCAAGAAGTATCACCTCGCCTAACACTGGGGGCAAGTGGGAAAGATTTGCACAGCAGGTGGGGAAAAATACCCCTCTTTCCTTCCTTTCTTAAAACGCTGTCCAAGAGATCTAGCGGGCAGCCAGCTTTTCTTCTTTATTTTCAACCGCTTACATCAGGCCAAATTTTTATCTGTTTTTGTGTTGATTTCGGCATGGAATTTGCACCTGACCTCTTTTCCAAAACTAAAAAAGGACTTATGCCATGAAGATAGTTAAGCTAAAAAAGGATAACCTCTTCCCCTTCCTGGAAGCGATTTCCGGAGGGGCCGAACTCTGGGCCCCGGTCAAGCAAGGCCCGGAGCAGCACACCTTCCAGGTCATCCGGGATTTCAACGAGATCGACCTGGACTACACACGGACCATCCTTCCCCCCAACCAGATCATCACCCCCCCCAAGTTCAACATGTTCCAAGCCACGAAGACAGAGTATACCCCCGACTTCTCCCACGTCTCCAAGAAGATCATATTCGGCATCCACCCCTGTGACATCCACGGGCTGCTCACCATGGACAAGTTCTACCGCTACGCGATCGATGATCCCTACTTCCTGGAATCCCGCCAGAACGCCCTGATCCTGGGGCACTCCTGCTGGCCGGATGAGCACTGCATGTGCAAATCCATGAACACCCACATCGTGAAGGAAGGCTATGACCTGTTCTTCACCGATCTCAAGGATATCTACATCGTCTGGATCGGCTCCACCCGGGGAGACGACCTCATCCGGATCAGGCCCGACCTGTTCGACAAGGAGCTCACGGATCAGGATATCCAGAGGTACATGCAGCGGCGGGAAGACCGGGATGAGGCCTTCACCTGTGAGATCGATTTCGCCTCCATGCCGGACCTCATGGAACTCAGATACAACGCCCCCCTGTGGGAAGAGCTGGGAGCCGCCTGCCTGGCCTGCGGTTCCTGCTCCAATGTCTGCCCGACCTGCAACTGCTACAACGTGGAGGACCGCCCGGTCCTGGGACAGGGCCTCTCCAACATCAGCCGGTGCTGGGACGCCTGCACGCTCGAGAACTACTCTGCGGTGGCGGGCGGCGAGAACTTCCGCGAAAAGCGGGCCGAACGGCTCAAACTCTGGTACACGCATAAACTTCAGGCTTACATCTCCAAATACGGAACGCCGGCCTGCGTGGGCTGCGGCCGCTGCGCCGCCACCTGCCCCGTGGACATCAACGTCAAGACCGTGGCGGATGCGCTGAAAGGAGAGGAAGTCGACGCCTTCTGGACACGACTCAACAAAGAGGTGACAAAATGAACGGTACACATAATGACCTGTCCCGGCAAGCCAATCCCTTCCTTCCCGAACCGGCAAGGATCGTCAGGACCTACCCCCTGACCGAGGACGTGAATTTTTTCCAGGTGCGGGTGGCGGACATGGACAAAGCCCTGGCCTTCCGCTACCAGACCGGCCAGTTTGCCATGATCTCCATCCTGGGCGCCGGCGAGGCGCCGTTCTCCATCTCCTCCACGCCTTCTCGGCCGGGCCTGCTGGAATTCTGCATCCGCAAGGCCGGGACCGTCACCAACGCCCTATTCAATCTCAAGGAGAACGACCTGGTGGGACTGCGGGGCCCCTACGGCAACGGATTCCCCATGGACAAGATGGAAGGCAAGGACATCCTCATCGTCATGGGCGGCCTGGGCGCGGCACCTCTGCGCTCCGTGTTGCTCTACTGCCTGGACAACCGCGACCGGTTCGGCCGCGTGATCCTGCTGCACGGCGCCAAGCGCCCGGGCGACATGCTGTTCCGGGAGGAGCTCCTGGCGCTCAAGCAGCGCGATGACCTGGAATGCCACATCACAGTGGACGGAGACGACACGGGTGAGTGGAAGGAAAACGTAGGTGTGGTGACCACGCTCTTCCCCAAACTGGGAAACATCGACCCGGCCAACACCTTCGGGCTGGTCTGCGGGCCGCCCATCATGTACAAATTCGTGCTTCAGGAATTCCTGAACCTCGATATTCCCAGAGACCAGATCCTGATGACCCTGGAACGCCGGATGAAATGCGGCGTGGGCAAATGCGGACACTGCGCCATTGACTACATCTACACCTGCCTGGAGGGTCCGGTCTTCAGCTACTGGGACGTCATCCACATGAGAGAGCTTATCTAAGGGGATTACCATGAGTGACAACAACAAACTGAAAATCGGCATTTACGAGCTGACCGGCTGTGCCGGAGACGCCCTCCTGATCCTCGACTGCGAGATGGAGCTGCTCGACATATTCAACGCCGTGGATATCCAGTCCTTTCTGATGGCCAAGAGCGACAACATCGACGGCGAGCTGGACATCGCCCTGGTGGAAGGATCGGTCACCACGGAACGCGAGATCGAAGAGCTCAAGGACATCCGGAAAAGGTCCTCCATCGTGGTGGCTTTCGGCCTGTGCGCCACCGTGGGCGGCATCCAGGCCCGATTCGACGAGGAAGAATGGGCCAAGAACATGAAAGAGGTCTACGGCGACACGGAGATGACCCATACAAAGGCCGTTCCTTCCAAGCCCATCGATGCCTACATCGATGTGGATTTTTACCTGCCGGGCTGCCCGGTGGGCAAAGATCAGTTTCTCAACTTCTTCACACGCGTGGTGCAGGGCAGCCCGCCCGAAAGCTATCCGGTCCCTGTGTGTGTGACCTGCAAATACAACGAGAACGACTGCCTGCTCAAGAAGGGCATCCCCTGCCTGGGGCCCCTCACGGCCGACGGCTGTGGATCTGTATGCCCCAATTACGGTGTGCCC
This sequence comes from Candidatus Aminicenantota bacterium, assembly GCA_030620655.1. Lineage (GTDB taxonomy): Bacteria > Acidobacteriota > Aminicenantia > Aminicenantales > Aminicenantaceae > JAUXEH01. The sequence goes on from JAUXEH010000005.1 coordinate 10,901, forward strand.
TGCTACGGCTGCTGGGGACCGGCGGAAGGAGCCAATCTTACCTCCGAGTACTACCTGCTGCAGGAAAAAGGCTTCGACATCGAGGCCATCCAAAGACGGATGTCCAACTACTCCGGTACGAAATTCCAGGATTTCTTCGAGCAATTTAAAAACAAGGAGCCAAAATGAAGGTCATAAGTATAGATCATCTGGCAAGAGTCGAGGGCAACGGGGGCATCCACGCCACCATCGACGGAAAGGTCGTCAGCGAAGTCAAGTTCACCATCAACGAGGGACCCCGCCTGATCGAAAAGCTGGTCCTGGGCCGGACTCCGGAAGAGGACGCCAGCATGTCCCCACGCATCTGTGCCATATGCACCTGTTCACATAAAAACGCCGTGTTGAGGGCGCTCGAGAACGCCATGGATGTCAAGATCTCCCGCAAGGCCTATCTCCTGCGCGAGCTCATGCACATGGGCGAGTTCATCGAGAGCCACTCCCTCCACACCTTCTACCTGGCGCTGCCCGATTTCCTGGGATTCCCCAACGCCATCGCCATGGCTTCCGAGTACGAGTTCGAGGTGAAGATCGCCCTTGAGATGAAGCACTACGGCAACCACATCATGAAGGTCACCAACGGGCGCTTCATCCACGGCGAGAATGCCGTGGTCGGAGGGTTCGGCAAATGGCCCACCAGAGAAGAGCTGCAGTTCATCCAGGAGCGAGCCCTCCAGTTCATGCCCTTCGTGTTCAAGACCGTCGATCTGTTCTGCGGCATCGATTACCCGGACAGCCCCGTCGCCGAGACCACGTTCCTCTGCTGTGAGCCGGGCGATGGCAAGTACGGTTTCTGGGGAGACGAGATCCTCGTCTCCACGGGAGACACGTTCTTCCGGGACGACTATCAGAAGGCGATCAACGAATTCGTGGTGTCCCACTCCTACGCCAAACACAGCCGCTACAACGGCCAGCCCTTCTCGGTCGGCGCCCTGGCCCGCATCGTCAACCTGGGTGAGCGCCTCGAGGGAGAGGCCGGAAAGATGTTCCAGAAGTACTACCGGGACAGCTGGAAGACCAATCCCTTCTTTCACAACGCGTCCCGCTCCCTGGAGATCATGTACGCCTTCGAACGCATCCCCGTGCTGGTGAACGAGTTCCTGAAGCTGGAAGATGAGTCTCCCAAGGTCGAATACACGGCGCAGGACGGGAAAGGCACGGGACTGGTGGAAGCCCCGCGCGGCCTCCTCATCCATCATCACGAGGTGACCGACGGCAAGGTCTCCTACGCAGACATCATCACACCCACGGCCCAGAATGCCGCCGACATCGAACGCTATGGACTCGTCGCCGCCCAGGCCCTCCTGGACCAGGGCAAGGGCGATGAGGACATCCGCCAGCGCCTGGACATGGTGGTCCGGGCATTCGATCCCTGCATAAGCTGCTCCGCCCACATGGCCAAGATCCGGAACGCCCCTGAGGGTGACTGGCAGCTCCGGCTGGCCGAGGTCCGGGATCAGGGTTCGCCCGTGTACATCGGGGTCGGGAATCCCGCCCTGGGTGACGATGCCGCCGGCATCGAGATGGCCCGCACCCTGAAGAGCCAGGGAGTGGAAGATGTCTGGCTCGAGTCCGAGATCGAGGAGAACGACGGCCTGGGAGCAGACGCCGACGGACGGCCGTTCATCCTGCTCGACGCTGTCGATTTTCAGGAAACGCCCGGCAAAGTGACCCTCCTGCCCATGCACATCGTGCTCCAGAACAGCTCCCTGAGCCACAAGATCCTCCCTATCGTTTCAGAGATTCTGAGCCCTCAGCAGATGCGGAATGCGTACCTGCTGGGCATACAGGCCGGTTCCCTGGCCGAGGGTGAGCGGATCAGCCCCGCCGTTCGCCAGGCCATGGAAAAGGTCTTGGAGAAGCTGAAGAACTGAAGGATAGCGAAGGAAAAGCTACCATTAATAAGATGAATCATAAAATCGCTCAGCATAAAAAAATAACTTCCCCCCTTTTTCTTCCTGCATCAACATATAATACCTCTGGGCGATTTTACGCTGTTACATAAGGGCCCGGTCTCCCCGCCTTAAGACCGGGCCCTTCCCACCTTCCCCCCCCTGGAGAATCTTTCCATTTGTCCACCCGGTTTCGGCCCAGCGGGGTGTCCCTTTGGGGAACGTCCCCCCAGGTATGGGGAATTATTCCCCGGCCGGGAATAACTCATCCGGCAGTGCTGCCAGGCCTCCTGGGAACGCGCTCGCTAATTGTTTATTCTCATCATCTTACGTTATTTTGCCTAGGAGGCGTTTCTCTACCAAAATTGGCACAAACCTTGCAATTAAGACCATCCCGAGGACGCATCGAATGACTGAAACGGAAAAACAGATTCTCATCGTCGACCCAAACCATGATGAACGTCTGGTCATGGCTTCATTCCTGAGGAGTGAAGACTATGCCGTTGACACCAGCGGCAGCCTGGCGGAGGCCATCAAGAAGCTTTCCGGCAGTTCCATACCCTGCGTGATCCTGGATGTCGACCTCCCTGAGATGAAAGGCTACGAAGCCGTCTCCGTCCTCAAGAATATCAACCCCAGCCTGAAGATCATCATGACCACCAAGAAAAATTCGCGAGAACTGGAAGCCAAGGTCAGGGAACAGGATATCTTTTTCTATTTCATAAAGTCCTTCAGCAAAGACGAGCTCAAACTGGCGATTCACAACGCCTTCAATAAATAAAGGAGTAACACAATGGAAAATGCTAGAGCCAAAATCATGATCATCGACGATGATCCGGACTTCAGAGATGCCATCACCCCGATCCTGCAGTCCTCGCTTTACGAGGTCGTGACCGCAGCCAACCCCAAGGAAGGCAAGGAAAAGATCCTGGCCGAGAAGCCCGATCTCATTCTGCTCGACATCATGATGGACAGCCTGTTCGACGGGTTCTCCCTCTGCCACGCCATCAAGACCTCCAAGGATTTCAAGGATGTGGCGAACACCCCCGTCATCTTCGTATCCGCCGTCAAAGAGATGACCGGCTCCCGGTTCCAGTTCAAGGGTGAAGATCAGGGCCTCTGCGGACCCGACGACTACATCGACAAGCCCGTCAAACCGGATGAACTCATAGCTCGGATCGAAGGGCTCCTGAACAAGGCATAATCCCTGCGTAAGAGCCTCGGGGGCCCGCATGGCGTCCTGCCCGTCGGGGGCGGCCAGCGCCAAGCATTTCTCCGACGAACAGATCTTCGCCGAGATCGAAGGCCTATTGAGATAACCTGGATAATTCACGAGTCGAGTTTGCCATAGATGGTAGGCGTGGCGGGTGAAGCTGTGGTATTCCACCGCAAACCCGCCGCAACACCCCAGATATGGTAAAATCGGCTCGCTTGGAGAGGAAAAAATGTCGATTATAATCGCATTGATAATGGGAGAACAAAATTATTTTTGTGCTAACAGAAAAAACTCATGTAAACCCTTTATATCACATGTATTACATGATATTTCGACATTTTTAATGAATTATTCAGGATAAAAGGGGGCGGAATATGGAAGAGAAACAGTACAGCATATTGGTGATCGACGACGAGGAGTCGATGCGGGATTCCTGCTGCCTGATCCTCGCCAGGGAGGGATTTGAGACCGACTCGGCGGAAAACGGCGAGATCGGCCTGGCCAAGCTTCAGGAATCCCAGCCGGATTTCGTGCTCATCGATCTCAAGATGCCGGGGATCGGAGGGCTGGAGGTCCTGGACCAGGTGAGAAAGATCAACCCGGAAATCATCCCCATCGTCATCACCGGTTACGCAACCGTAGGATCCGCCGTGGAGGCCATGAAGCGCGGCGCCTATGACTTCCTCCCCAAGCCCTTCACCCCGGAGGAGCTCCGCCTCATCATCCGCCGCGGTATCGAACGCAAGCGGCTGCAGCAGGAGGCGGAATCCCTGCGCCGGGAGAAGAAACTCATCGAGGAAAATTTCATCACCATGGTGTCCCACCAGCTGCGCAGCCCCCTGGTGGCCGTCGCCCAGTATTTCGAGGTCATCCTGGGAGGCCATGTGGGGGAGGTCGCCGCCCGCCAGAAAGACATGATCGAGAAGGCCAAGGTCCGGCTGGAAGGCCTGCTCGATCTCATCAGCGACTGGCTGAGCATCGCCCGCATGAACGGGGGCCGGCTGGTGGATCGGCTCAAACCGGCCCACCTGGAACCCCTCCTGGCCCGGCTCATCGAGTTCCTTCAGGGCCTTACCGGAGAAAAGCATATCACGTTGACACTGACCCCTGGCTCAGGGAGCGACCTGGCCCCGACCGACTGGGAATCCCTGGAACAGGTCTTCTCCAACCTCATCACCAACGCCATCAAATACAACCGGGAAAGCGGCTCGGTGGATGTCTCTGTCCGGGAAGAAGCGGACAGCATCATCGTGGACGTGACCGACACCGGTGTCGGAATCTCCCAGGAACACCTCCCCTTTATCTTCGACCAGTTCTACCAGATCGACAGGAGCAAGCGCTCCGGTGACAAGGGTTCGGGCCTGGGCCTGACCATCGCCAAGAAGATCGTGGGCGCGCATGGAGGCACCATCCATGTGACCAGCGAGGAGGGAGCCGGGAGCACGTTTTCGGTAAGGCTTCCCAAGGCCCAGAGCTTGCATTAATACAGGGAGAGTTGATAATATACCTTCATTCCGGAAAGCGACATGAAAACCTTGATCCTGGGCCTCGGAAACGACCTGTTCGGCGATGACGGCATCGGTATCCACGTCGTACGCCTCCTCGAACAGCAGCGGGAGCGGGGAGAGGAAACAAGCGGATGCCTCCAAGGCATCGAGCTGCTGGAATGCTCGCTCACAGGTCTGAAGCTCCTAGATGTCCTTGAAGGCTTCGACCGTGTCATCATGATCGACACGATAAAACGGGAGCGGCCGGTCACCGGCAGGATCACGTACCTTCGCGGAGAGGATCTGCGGCATATCCCAGGGCCCTCCCCGCATTATGTGTCCATCCCCCAGGCCCTGGCCATCGGGCGCCACGCCGGCATGCATGTGCCGGACCGGATCGACGTCATAGCCGTGGAGGCCAAGGACCTGTACCGGATGGGAGAGCGGCTGACACAGGAGATGACCGACGCCATCCCCGAGATCATCGCCACGCTCAAGGGATTGTTGGAAGATAAATGATCAAGAAAGAGGTTCTGGTCCTCAAAGACCTGCTCGGCTCCAATAAAGCGGTCGCCAAGGAGATCCGGGAACAGCTGAGCTCCCGGGGCATCCTGGTCCTCAACCTCATCTCGTCTCCCGGCGCGGGAAAGACCGTGCTCCTGGAAAGCCTGGCCGGCCTACTGCGGCCGGATTACAGCATGGCTGTCATCGAAGGGGACATCGAGACCGAACGGGACGCGGAACGCATCCGGGCCAAGGGCATCCCCGCCTGGCAGATCATGACCGGAGGGGCATGTCACCTGGAAGCCAAGATGATCGGGAAGCTTTCCCCCGAGCTGCCGGCGGGCCTGGATTTCCTCTTCATCGAGAACGTGGGGAACCTGGTTTGCCCGGCCAGCTTCGACCTGGGGGAGACCATCCGCTGCGTCCTGCTCTCGACCCCGGAAGGAGACGACAAGCCCAAGAAATACCCCCATGTTTTCATCACCTCCCACTGCCTGCTCATCACCAAGACAGACCTGGTTCCCCCCCTGACCTTCGACATCGAGCTTGCCCGCAGGGAGGCCCTGGACATAAATCCCCGGCTGCAGACCTTCGCCCTCTCGGCCGCGACCGGAGCCGGGATGCGGGAGTTCGCGGACTATCTGATCGCCTCTCTGCACGAGCTGCGCCAAGTCCATGCATGAGCTGTCCATAATCGCCAACCTGTTCGAGATCCTGGAGGAAAAGGCCGCAGAAAAGGAGGCGAAAAGGGTGCTGTCGGTCAAGCTCCAGGTCGGCCTGCTGTCCGGAGTGGTCCCCGATCTTTTGAAGACCGCATTCGACATCTACAAGAAAGAGACGATCGCCGCCGAGGCGGAGCTGGAGATAGTGGAGGTCCCGTTCAAGGTGAAGTGCAACGTGTGCGGAGCCGAGATGGTCAAGGACGACCTGTTCGTGGTGTGTGATGCGTGCAAATCCACAGACCTCAAGACGCTTCAGGGCACCGATCTCTTCCTCCTGAAGATGGACGTGGAAGTCTGACCGTAGGGCCGCGAAGGGACGGAAGCATGACAGAAACCGGGAAAGACAAGGAACGATCCATAGAGCGGATCGAGGCCTGCCCGGCCTGCGGCGGACGCTCCCTCTCTGCCTTTAAAAAGGCCAATTTCGAGGTCAGGGACATCTCTCCGGAAGATGTCAAGATCACGGACAAGGCCTACGGCAAGGTCTGGGACCTTGACCGCTGCGCAGACTGCACCCATGTCTTCGCCAATCCCCGCCCCAGCCCGAGGTTCATCCAGTCCCTGTATGGAGACATCATCGATCCGGTTTATCAGGATGAGGCCGAGGGCCGACAGAAGAACTTCGAGCGCATCCTAGAACGAATGGAGAGGCTGCAGCCGGCCAAGGGCCCGCTCTTCGATGTGGGGGCGGCTACCGGGATCCTGATGAACATGGCTCGCGAACGGGGTTGGGAGCCGGAGGGTGTGGAGCCGAGCTCCTGGGCCGTGGAGGCGGCGAGGGACAGATACGACCTTCAGATTCGGAGCGGGGATTTCGAGACGGCGGAGCTGCCGAAAAACCGGTATGCGGCCGTGACCATGGTCGACTTTATCGAACACGTCCCCGTTCCGATGGCCGCCCTGGTCAAGGCCGGGGAGATCCTGCGTAGAGACGGGGTTCTCTGCATCGTGACGCCCGACATCCACAGCCTGGCTGCCCGAATGGCCGGGTCGCGGTGGTGGCACTACCGGCCGGCCCATCTCGCCTATTTCACGCACCGCAGCCTGCAGGCGATACTGGGACGGGCGGGCCTGAAGATCCTCAAGACCCGGCGTTACGCCTGGACCTTCAGCGCCCATTACCTGCTCACCCGAATCTCCTTCATGGGATTTTTGGTGAAAAATCCGCGCTGGGCTTCTTTTTTCAGTCGAATTCCAATAAAATTGACCCTTGGCGATTCTTTTGAGATCTACGCCGGAAAAAACACGTCATGACCGCTTACCTCGAAGCCATGCGCCTGGGCCGCTGGCCCCGAAGCCTCGCCACCTTCGTGGGGACCGCCGCCTACTTCTTCCTGCATTACGAGTCCTTCGCCTCCCTGAGCCCCCTCGACATCTACCTGCGCTGTGCCGGCGCGTTTCTGCTGACCTGGGCCATCTCCACGGCCAACTACATCATCAACGAGATCGCCGACGCACCTTATGACGCCCATCACCCCACCAAGCGGAACCGCCCGCTGGTCAGGGGGGATATCCACAAGGGCCTGTTCCTGTTGATGGGGCTGGTGCTGGCCGCCTCCGCCCTGATTCTCGCCTGGCTGTATTTCTCACAGCCCGTCTTCTTCGCGCTGCTGGCCCTTTGGATCGCCGGCTTCATCTACAACATCAGGCCGGTCCGGACCAAGGACATCCCCTTCCTGGATTCCATCTCCGAGTCCGCCAACAACCCCATCCGTTTCCTCATCGGCTGGTTCGCCTTCGCCCCTTCCGGCCTCTTCCCCCCCTGGTCACTCCTGCTCTGCTGGTGGTCCTTCGGCAACTTCCTGATGGTGGCCAAGCGGCTCTCCGAGTTCCGCCTCCTGCAGGATAAGGCCGTCAACTACCGGCGCTCTCTCGGACGGTACACCCGGAGATCTCTCCTGCTGGGCCTCGCTTTCAGCACCGTGGTCTTCTTTGTGACGTATTTCACATTCGCCGTCTCCACCCGGCTTCAATCGTTCCTGTTCCTGTCGCCTTTGGTCCTTATCTACTTTTTCATATTCTTTCGCAAGACTCTGAGCGAAGGGGAGGTCATGGAAGAACCCGAGCAGCTGCTCAAGCACCCTGCCTTCGCCGCCTATACGCTGTTCATGGTCCTGGCCTATTTCGTCGCCTTTTTCCTGGACACCGCATACCGATGACGCGGCTTGTTTTTGCGTTTCCAGATGTGATAAAGTAGCGGTACCGCATCGGACAACACCAATGGATATCCTGGAGATCGCCCTCAAGCTGCTGCTGGCTGTCGCCCTGGGCGGGATTGTCGGGATCGAGCGGGAAACCAGCCACAAGCCGGCCGGTTTCCGCACCAACATCCTGATCTGCCTGGGCGCGACCATGGTCATGATCCTTTCCGACCTGGTCCTGAGTCAGAACGGACGGGCCGGCGGAGACGCCACCCGCCTAGCCGCCGGAGTGGTGACCGGCCTCGGGTTCCTCGGGGCCGGCACCATCATCCAGGCCCGGGGCACGGTCACCGGGCTCACCACGGCCGCCACCATCTGGGCTGTGGGGGGATTGGGGCTTGTGATCGGCGCCGGATACTACCTCCCCGCGGTCATCTACACGGTGATCATCGTTATGACCCTTCTCATATTCCGCCGCTTCGAAGACGTCCATTTCGCCAGATCCATCTACCGTTACACCCTCAAGACCAGGGCGGCCAAGGAAACCCTGGTCAGCGTCAAGAAGCTGGCCCTGCACGAGGGCATCCGGTTCAAGGAATTCTCCCACAAAAGGGAGGGGAGCCTGACCGTCATCGCCTTCTCGTTCCAGGCCCCGGAGGACAGGGAGCAGAAGTTCAACCGGGGCCTCGCCGACATGGAAGGCATCACCGAGATGAAGATTGACTGAGCGACTCCTCCTGGCCACCACCAACATCGGGAAGACGCGGGAGATGCAGGCCTGCCTGCAGGACCTGGATCTTGAGATCCTCTCGCTGGAATCCCTGGGGAACATCGAACCCTTCCCGGAGCACGGCCAAACATTTTCCGAGAACGCCAGGGGCAAGAGCCTGTTCTACAGCCGGCACTGGGACAGCCTGACCCTGGGTGAAGACTCGGGCCTGGAGATCGACCACCTCGCTGGGGCCCCGGGTGTGCTGTCGGCCCGCTTCTCCGGACCAGATGCTACGGACGAGACAAACCTCCGGAAGGTCCTTCGACTCCTGGAGGGGGTTCCCGCAGAGGAGCGCACGGCACGCTTCGTCTCCTGCATGGCCCTCTCGCGGGACGGGCGGGTCATCTTCGAGATCCAAGAATTCGCCGTGGGGCGGCTGCTGGACCACAAGCGAGGTCGAAGCGGATTCGGCTACGACCCCATCTTCTATTACCCGCCCCTGCGAAGGACATTCGCGGAACTCGAGCCTGCAGAAAAGAACCGGGTGAGCCACCGCGGGCAGGCCCTCTGCCGGCTCCGGGATTATCTGCTGAGTGTCAGCGTCGGTTGACGCATTTCTACGGAGAATGACAACCATCGTAGACGGCCCTTCCTGACCCAGCCTCTGTTCATTTTCTTTCTTTTCAACACGTTAAAAGAATCCTGCCATCTGGCCTGAAGATTGCATTCAATCGGGTAAAAGGAGGTTCAACATGAAACCATATTTTTGGAGGACAAAGGCTTCGACCTTGGGAATCCTGGCAGCCTTCGTGCTGACGCTGCTGGCTCCCACCACGGCCTGGGCGCAGGACAAGACCAAGGAAGCCAAGATCAACATCAACACAGCGACGATCTCTGAGCTCCAGGTCCTGCCCCGCATAGGCGAGCAGGTGGCCCGGCGGATCGTGGATTTCAGGGAGAAAAACGGCAAGTTCAAAAAGATCGAGGAGCTCATGAAGGTCAAGGGTATCGGCGAGAAGACCTTCCTGCAGCTGAAGGAAAGGATCACGGTCGGAAGCGGCTCCAAATAAGAAGGCGGGAGGATCCCCTCCCGCCTTCCCCCTCAGGAGCGGGGGTGGCTCTTTTTGTAGACGTCCAGGAGGTGTTTGAGGTCCAGGTGGGTATATTTCTGGGTGGTGGCCAGGCTGGCGTGGCCCAGCAGCTCCTGGATGGACCGCAGGTCCGCTCCCCTGCTCAGCAGGTGTGAGGCAAAGGAATGCCGCAGGCTGTGCGGACTGATCTTGCGTTTCAGTGCGGTCTGCCGGATGCAGGCCCGCACGATCCGCTGCACAGAACGGGCGCTCAGGCGCTCACCCCGGTAATTGAGGAAGACGGCGGCTTCGCCTATACAGCCCTGTGCGAGCGACGGGCGGACACGGAAATAGGCATACAGGCTGTCCTCGGCGACCCGCCCATAGGGCACGAGGCGTTCCTTTTTGCCCTTGCCCCGTACGCGCAGGAGCTTCTCCTCGAAGTTGATATCTTCCAGGTCGAGTCCCACAAGCTCGCTGACCCGCAGCCCGGTGGCGTAGAGCATCTCGAGCAGGGCCTTGTCCCGCAGGTCCAGGGGCCTCTGGGTATCGGGCACATCCAGCAGGCCGGCCATCTCCTCTTCGGTCAGGAAAGAGGGAACCGGCTTGTCCTGCTTGGGCGTGGCCACCACTTTGGCCGGGTTATCCTTCAGCCACTTCTTCTGCACGCAGAACTGAAAAAACGAACGGAGCGCGGCCAGCTTGCGCGCGATGGTGGATTTCTTCTCCTCCTTGCGATAGAGGCGGGCCAGATAGGACCGGATGACCATGTTGTCGATCCGCGAAAACGGGACGCCGGTCTCCTGCATATGAGCGTAGAACTGGAGGATGTTCCGGCGGTACGCATCCAGGGTGTGGGGAGAGGCGTTGCGTTCGAACCGCAGGTGGTCGATGAACGCCTCGATCTTTTTCAGCATCGTTTCGGGCAAGCGGCCGCCCCTCACTCCGAGGTCGGCTCGGAATCGATCTCGACCTCCTCGCGCCAGGAGCAGTCCTTGTCGCTGCAGTACAGGTAAGGCGATCCCTTCCTGGGGGACTTGCGCAGGATAAAGGGCCGAGAGCATTCGGGGCAGGGGCGCTCCACCGGCTCATCCCAGGTGGCGAACTTGCATTTGGGATAATTGCTGCACCCGTAGAAGATCTTGCCTTTGCGGGTCTTGCGCCGGATCAGGGTTCCCCCCTCACATTCCGGGCAGGCGATGCCGGTGTCTTTCTTATCGCTCTTGATATAGGTGCACTTGGGATAGTTGGAGCAGGCCGTGAAAGGTCCGTAGCGGCCCTGGCGCAGCACCAAGGGTGAGCCGCACTCCGGACAGGCCTCCTCCAGCACCTTGGGTTCCTTTTTGTCCAAGCTTTTTTTGAAGGTGCAGTCCGGATAGCCTGAACAGGCTTTGAAGCGGCCATACCTACCATGCTTGATCACCAGGTTCCGGCCGCACTCCGGGCACTCCTCCTCAGAGGGGATTCCCTTCCCCTTGAATCCCTCATCCTGCTCCGCCTGCTTGATGTCTTTTTCCAGGAGGGCATAGTAGGAACTGAGATAGGCCAACCCGTCTTCCTTGCCCTCGCTCACCAGGTCCAGCTTCTCCTCCAGTTGGGCCGTGAACTCGAACTGCATCAGATCCGAAAACTTCTCGGTCAGGTAGTCGCTTAGGAACATCCCCAGCTCTTGGGGCAGGAAGCGCCCCTTCTCCCGGATCACGTAATCCCGGTCGAGCAGGGTCGAGATGATGGGGGCATAGGTGCTGGGCCGCCCGATCCCTCGAGCCTCCAGCTCCTTGACCAGGCTGCCTTCCGTGTAGCGGGGCGGCGGCTGCGTGAAGTTCTGCTTGGGTTCGATCTCCAGCATCTTCAGGTCCTCGCCCGGCGCGGCTTTGGGCAGGGCCTTGTCGTCTTTCTGCTGCCGGGGATAGAGCGTCAGGAATCCTGCGAACTGGATGACCTCGCCCTTGGCGCGGAACTGATATTTCCCCGCCCGGATGTCGAATTCGGTCTCCTCGACGCGTGCGGGATTCATCTGGGAGGCCAGGAATCGATTCCAGACCAGGGTGTAAAGACGCAGACCATCCTTTTCCAGATAGGGCTCCACTTTTTCCGGGGGGAGATCGAAGGAGGTGGGCCGGATGGCCTCATGCGCGTCCTGCGCCTTCTTCTTGTTCTTGAAGTACCGGGGCTTCGAGGGCAAATACTCCGGGGAATAGTTCGCAGCGATAAACTCCCGGCTTTTGCTCAGCGCATCGTCCGAAATGCGCACCGAATCGGTACGCATGTAAGTGATGAGGCCCACCAATCCCCGCTCTCCGATCTCGAGCCCCTCGTACAGCCGCTGGGCCACCGACATGGTCTTCTTGACGGAAAACCTGAGCAGCCGGAAGCTCTCCTGCTGAAGCGTGCTGGTGATGTAGGGCGGGCCCGGATGCCGCAGCTTCTCCTTGATCTGGACGTCCTGGAGCCGGAAGGGAAGCTCGCGGAGCTCATCGACGATGGCCGTGGCCCGAGCCTCATCGCCGATCTTGGCCTTTTCTTCCTCGATCTTGGCCAACAGGGCCTTGAAGGCCGGGGGCTCATGGGCCTCCAGATGTGCGGTGATGTTCCAGTATTCCTCCGACACAAAGGCCTTGATCTCCTTCTCCCGCTCACAGATCAGGCGCAGGGCGATGGACTGGACCCGTCCAGCGCTCAGCCCCCCCCCGATCTTTTTCCACAGCAGGGGGCTTATCCCGTACCCCACCAGTCTGTCCAGGATACGTCGGGTCTGCTGGGCCTTGATCTTGCCCTGATCGAGTTCCTGCAGGTTCTCCAGTCCCGCGTTCACGGCGGAAGGGGTGATTTCATGCAGCAGCATGCGAAAGATATGCGGATTCGTGTCCTTGAGCACCATGCAGAGGTGCCAGCAGATGGCCTCCCCCTCCCTGTCCGGATCGGCTGCCAGCAGCACGCGGTCGCAGCGGCCGGCGGCTTGGCACAGCTCATCCACGACCTTTTTGCGCGAGGGGAGCACCCTGTATTCCGGTTTGAAACCCTTTTCGATATCCACACCCAGCTTGGATTTGGGCAGGTCCCGGATGTGTCCCAGTGTCGCCATGACCTCAAAGTCGGGACCCAGATACCGGTTGATCGTCTTGGCTTTGGCCGGAGATTCCACGATTATCAATTGTTTTGCCATCACATCTTCCTTTGATAGTATTGTCCAGGGCGCGGAGATACGCAACCCTTGAGTTCCAGGCTGAGCAGATGGACCAGGACCTCCGACACGGAAAGCCGTGTCCCATCCACCAGTTCATCCACGTGCCTCAGCTCGTCGGGCCGGAGCAGGTTGAGCAAGCTCTTCTCTGCGGCCGTCA
>JAUXEH010000378.1 GCA_030620655.1 Candidatus Aminicenantota bacterium
CAGGGATGAGGGCGTGGTCACGTTTCCGTGTGAGGTCGGAAAGGGTGTCGTGGATCTCGAAGGGATCATCGCTCTGCTTCGATCCCTGCCTCAGGAAGTCCACCTCTCCATCGAAGATCACGGCGGGGAGTTCACGCTGCCCATCTTCGATGCGCGTTTCCTGGCCGAGTTCCCGAATCTTACGCTTCAGGAATTCGTGGGCCTCTGCCGCCTGACCCGACTGGCCGGTGGGCGCATGCAGGGGGGCACCATGGAAGTGACCTCCCGCCAGAATTGGCCAGACATCTGTGAGGACCGGGTAAAAAAGGGCCTTGCTGCTCTTAAAAGGCTCGCTGCAGCCTCATCCCAAGTCGGCTGATGAGGCCAGTGCCTGTTCCAGGTCGTCGATGAGGTCTTCCACGGCCTCGATCCCCGTCGAGAAGCGAATCAGCGAGTCGGAGATCCCGATCACGGCCCCGCCCACGATGTCCGAATGCCCGTTGAGGTATTTGGTGCAGCTGTGGAGCGAAAGGTCGAATCCCAGCTCCGGTGGACGGAAGTTCACGGGTGTGGCAAAGGTGTTGTCGACGATGGAGACCAGGCCGTGCTCGCGGGCGAACCTCACCACCGCCTCCAGGTCGGGGACCTGCAGGAGGGGGTTGGTTCTGCTCTCCACATAGATGGCCCGGGTTGATGGTTTCAGCCTTTCGGCCCAGGTCTCCGGTGTTGTGCCGTCGATGAAGTCGTAGGTGATGTCGTGGTAGCTTTCGGCCGGGACATACTCGTAGTTGGCCGACTGGAAGATGGGCGGGCTCACGGCCCCCAGCACACGAGGCTCGGGATCACCGGTGTGGACCAATTTGGTGTCGATGCGGAGATCTGTGTTATTCATGCCGTCCTCCTGTTTGCGATAATCAGCTATATAACATCGCCGGATAAATCTCAAAATCCCGCTTCCTTTGATCCTAGAGATCACTTCGCTTCGCTCGTGATGACCTCTTTCATCTGCAATTCTAGTCCCCTCTCGAAATTAGAGCCGGATTTTGATAGATTATAGAAGACAGAAGAAAGAAGGAAGACATGCTGCAGGTTCAGGGACTAGAGTACGAGATCGGGGAGCTAGAGCTTCTGCGCGGCATCGACTGGGCCATCCAGCCTGGTAGGCGTGCAGCCCTGATCGGACCCAACGGCGCAGGCAAGACCACCCTGTTCAGGCTCATGATCGGGGAGCTCAGCCCCCAGAAGGGCCGTGTGGTCAAGCCCAAGAATTTCCGCATCGGGCTACTGCCCCAGGAGGAGCTGTCTCTTTCCTGGGGGACGGTACTGGAATCCGTCCTGGAGGGTCGCGGCGAAGTGATGGCCCTGGAACACAAGATCCGGGACCTGCACGAGGCCTTGAACAAGGCCCCGGACGACGAGGCGCTCCTCGAACGGCTGGGGGAGATGGAGCGCCGCTTTTCCGCCTCCCGGGGCTATGAGCTGGAGACCACGGCCAAGATGCTGCTCTCGGGCCTCGGGTTCCCCGAACGCGACTTCAGCCGGCCGCTGGACGAGTTCAGCGGCGGCTGGCGGATGCGGACCTACCTGGCCCGCCTGCTGCTGCAGGAACCGGACCTGCTGCTCCTGGACGAGCCCACCAACCACCTGGACCTTCCCGCCATCGAGTGGCTGGAGGCATATCTGCTGGAATTCAAGGGCAGCGTCGTCCTGGTCTCGCACGACCGCTATTTCATCGACCGCCTGGCCCAGGAGATCTTCGAGCTGGACCGGGGTGTGCTGTCCCGCTATCCTGGGAACTATCACGCCTTCGAGCGGCTCAAGCGGGAGAAGGAACAGCTGCTGCTCAAGAAGTGGGAGGAGCAGCAGGCCGAGATCCGCCGCCAGGAGCGCTTCATCGAACGGTTCCGGGCGAAGAACACGAAGGCCTCCCAGGTCCAGAGCCGGGTCAAACATCTGGAGAAGATCGTGCCGGTGGAGCGGCCCCCGGACAGGCGCCGGTTCGGGTTCCAGCTGGAGCCGAGTATCAAGAGCTTCAAGGATGTGCTGGAGCTCCGAAGCATGGGCTTCCGCTACGCCGACGAAGGCGATTGGATCCTGAAGGACGTGGACCTGCATGTGCTGCGGGGCGAGAAGCTGGCACTCGTGGGGCCCAACGGCGCGGGCAAGACCACCCTGGCCCGCCTCATCGCCGGCCAGCTGTCACCCCGGGAGGGGAGCTTGATCCTGGGGCAGCGGGTGCGGATCGGGTACTACGCGCAGCATCATGTGGCAAGCCTCAACCTGGAGGCCACCGTCTACGAGGAAGTGGCCGCCACGGTGGCCGAGGCCTATGTCCCCAGGATCAGAGACACGCTCGGCGTCTTCCAGTTCAGCGGCGATGATGTGGACAAGAAGATCCGCGTCCTCTCCGGCGGAGAAAAAGCCCGGGTTTCCCTGGCCAAGATCCTGCTCTCACCCGTCAATTTCCTGGTGATGGACGAGCCCACCAACCACCTGGACCTGATGTCGCGGGAGGCCCTGGAAGAGGCCCTGTCCCGGTACGAGGGAACGCTCCTGCTCGTATCCCACGACCGGTACTTCCTGGACAAGCTCATCGGGCGTGTGATCGAGCTCAAGAGCGGCCGGCTGTTCGAATACGCCGGCAACTATTCCTATTACATGGAAAAGCGCATGGAAAAACGAGATGATTTTCCTGAGGAAGATGTCAGGCCCAGGATAAAGACCAAGACCACCCTCCTGAGCCGGAAGAGTAAGGAGCAGAAGAGGCGGGAGGCCGAGGCCCGCCAGAGGATCAGCAAGGAGCGGAACCGCCTCGAAACCGACACCCTGTTCCTCGAGGATGAGATTGAGCGGCTCGAAAACCGAAAAAAGGAGATCGAAGAATATCTCTGCCGCCCCGATGCCTTCCAGGAGCGTGAGTATGCCGTGGCCATCCAGAAGGAGCTCA
>JAUXEH010000060.1 GCA_030620655.1 Candidatus Aminicenantota bacterium
GCTTGGCCTCCGACTTAAATACTATTACTTATAAGCGGAGAATTGATGCTCCTTTCAGGGCGGGACCGGCTCAACACTTATACATCTATTGCGAAATGGAGGGTGGGATATGAAGAGGAGGAAGACAGCGAATAACAGATCATCCTTCTCGCTTTTGGGAGGGTGGGAACACCGAGGGGGAGGGCTGGACGGCCTTGACAAACCGGAATTTTGACGTATTTTATTAACGTCAAGTGACTGGAACCTGCCTGTTTCTTTCTTCATCCCCAACACATGCATGAGTTTGACTCTACGTCTCGGTAAGCATTAACAAAATCCGATCAAGGAGGACATATGAAACTTTTAGGCCGGGAACAATTGGAGGCACTGTCGAAATTCCAGGGGGAAGATTTCCTTACCACCTCGCTTTTTCTGGACACCAGCAAGAACCGGATGTCCAAAAAAGAGATCCAGGTTTCCTTCAAGAACCTGATCAACGCCGGCAGGTCGAGGCTGGGCCAGCTGTCGCTTCCCAAGTCCCAGAAAAACTCGCTCTTCCAGGACCTCGATAAGATCAAGGCCTTCTGCGCCCGGAACCTGTCCACGCACAACTACGTGGGATTGGCCTTATTCTCCTGCAGCGACCGGAGCTTCTGGCAGGAATTCAACCTGGTGAAATCTCCTCGCAACCTGGTCATCTTCGACCGTAATCCCTATGTGCGCCCGCTTTCCGCCATCCTGAATGAATACCACCGAACCTGCCTCCTCACATTCGACGCCAAGGAAGCCAAATGGTATGAGATCTACATGGGAGAGATCCGCCTGCTGGAAAACCTTACGGGCGATGTGCCCAGCAAGATCAAAGAAGGCGGCCGGGAAGGCTACAGCTCGAAACGCATCGAACGCCACCGCGCTTCCCGGGTGCGCGACTTCCTGAAACAGATCGCGAAGACGACCTTCATGCTCACGAAGAATGATGCCTATGATTGGCTGTTCCTGGGCTGTCTGGACGAGTACCGCCTGGAACTCGAGCCCCTGCTGCATCCCTATGTCCAGAAAAAGTTGAAGGCGAGGGTCAGGGTCAAACCCAATGACTCCCAGGGTAAGATCCTGAAAGAGGCCCTGGCTGCCAAGGATCTTTTGAAAAAACAAGAGAAGGAAGAGATCGTAGAGAGATTCGTGACCGAGATGGAAAGAGATGGGTTGGCCGTCAGCGGCCTGGGGTACACCTTGAGAAAGCTCAACCGGGGGGAGGTGCAGACCCTGCTGGTCGCAAGGAACTTCTCAAAGCCGGGCCGCAGATGCCCCCGCTGCGAATTCCTGTTCGAAGACGAGGCCGTCTGCCCATCCTGTCAGATAGAAACCAACCCTTACGTTGATATCATCGATGAGGCCGTGGAAACGGCGCTGAATTCTAGTTGTGAGGTGAAGCACCTCAATCCACCCTCGCAACTCGACCGTTACGGGCATATCGGAGCCTTCTTGCGCTTCAAGGCCTGAAAGAAGAGCCGGCTCACAAGGCTGCCGGCCGATCAGGGCTGTACCGCCTCCTTGGGCGGTTTGAAAGATACGCGGTCGAACAGGCTGTAGATGATGGGGATGACGAACAGGGTCAGCACGGTGGTGGCCACCAGGCCGCCGATGACGGTGACGGCCATGGGCGCCCGCATCTCGGAACCGGCCGAAGTACTGATGGCCATGGGGACCATGCCCACAATGGTGGTCAGGGCCGTTATCAGGACCGGCCTCAGGCGGACGGAACAGGCCTGCAGGATGGCCTCCTTTTTCTCCACGCCCCGCTGCTTGAGCTGGTTGATGTAGTCCACCATGACGATCCCGTTGTTGACCGCGATCCCGCCCAGCATGACAAAACCGATCAACGAGACCAGGCTCACGGTCATGTTCGTGATCAGGAGCGCCAGTACCACACCGATCAGGGAGAGCGGGATGGTGAACATGATGACCAGGGGGTGCTTGAAGGATTCGAACTGGGAAGCCATGATCATGTAGACCAGGAGGGTGGCCAGGGCGAAAACTCCGATCATGATCAAGAACGCGCTCTGCATCTCTTGAAACTGCCCGCCGAATTCGAGGAAATAGCCGCTGGGCAGGTTTCGCTGCAGATCGGCCGTCCTCTGGATGACATCCTGCATGATGCTGTTCAGGTCGCGGCCTGCGATATTGGCGGAGACCGTGACCTCGCGGGCCTGATTCTCCCGTGTGATCCGGATCGGTCCCTCTCCCTGAGTGATGGTCGCCACCTGATCAAGGCGGACCATGACACCCATCGGGGTCATGATGGGGATGTTGCGGATCCCATCCAGGTCGCTGCGGAACCGTTCGTTGAAGCGCACCCGGACATCGGTCTCCTCATCGCCTTCCCGATAGCGGGTCGCCACCTGGCCCAGGGACGCGGTCTTAACGGCATTGCCGATCTGTCCGACGGTCAACCCCAGGCGGGAGGCCCTCCCCCGATCGATGCGGATCTGGTATTCGGGCTTGCCTTCTGAAAACGTGTGGGCCACATCCCGCAGCCCCTCGACATCCCGGATGCTGGCCACGATCTCGTCGGCGATCTCCTTCAGGCGGGGGATCTCCTTTCCGAAGATCTTGATCTCGACAGGCGCAGCGGCTGCTCCCATCATCATCTGGCCCATGTCCAAGGCCTCGAACCGGACGTCTTTGAAACGGGGCAGGCGGCTGCGGATCTCCTCCAGGATCTCCAGGTCGGAGATCGGCCGCTCATCCTGTGAAACCAGGCCCACCCAGAGCAGGCCTTCATGCGCCCCCGAGGTCGAAAACTCCGAGGCCGAATCCGCGGGATTCTCCTCGGCCTGCGAACCGATCTGGGCGGAGATGATGTCCACATACGGATGCCGGCTCAGCAGCTCTTCCACCTCGGCCACTACCCGGTCGGTCTCTTCGAGGGCCGTGCCCACCGGCATGATGACCTTGAGGACCAGCATGTCCCGGTCCGAGGCCGGCATGAACTCCATCCCAATGAAGGGCATCAGGACAAAAGAGAGCAGGAACAGTACCAGGACGCCGGCCAGGACACGTCCCCGCCTCTGCAGCGCCCTGTGCAGCCACTTGCGGTAGAGATCCCGCAGCCGGTCGAAGCGGCGCCTTCTCGGTTTTTCCTCGGAACCGGACCTGTGCCTCTGTTCCTTGAACAGGAGCGAGGCGGCCATGGGGATGATGGTGAGTGCCACGAACAAAGAGGCCAGCAGGGAAAACGCGATGGCCAGGGCTAGGCCC
This sequence comes from Candidatus Aminicenantota bacterium, assembly GCA_030620655.1. GTDB lineage: Bacteria > Acidobacteriota > Aminicenantia > Aminicenantales > Aminicenantaceae > JAUXEH01. Next base: position 3,238 of record JAUXEH010000060.1, read on the forward strand.
CGGGTGAGTTTGCCCGTGATCCCGGTGGCGAACATCATGGGGAAGAACACGGCTATGGTGGTCAGGGTGGAGGCGGTGATGGCCATTCCCACTTCGGAGGCGCCCTTCTTGGCCGCCTCTCCACGGGTGGCCCCATCCTCCAGGTGGCGGTAGATGTTCTCGATCACCACCACGGCATTGTCCACCAGCATCCCGATCCCCAGCGCCAACCCTCCCATGGTCAACAGGTTCAGGGTGTAGCCGGCTGAATAGAACGCGATGAAGGTGGTGATGATCGACAGCGGGATCGCCAAAGCGATGGTCAGGGTGGGGCGCCAGTTGCGCAGGAAGATGAAGATGAAAAAGATGGCCAGGACGCCTCCCATCAGGGCGTTGTTCCCGGTGCGCCGCACGACCTGCTGGATCATGTCCGACTGGTCCATGGCTATGTAGAAGTTGACATCCGGCGGAAGGGTGGGCTTGATCCGCTCCAGCTCCTCCTTGACCGCCTCGGCGGTGATCACGGTGTTGGCCCCGGAGCGTTTGCTCACAAATAGGTAGACACCGTTTTCCCGCTGTACGCGGGCCACGAAACGCGTGTCCTTCATGGTATCCCTAACCTCGGCCACATCTCTGAGAAACACAGGATCGCCGGTCTGGGTGGACCCCACCATGGTGTTCTCGATGTCCTCCAGGTCATCGAATTCGCCCATCGTGCGCACCAGGAATTCGGAGTGACGTTCCGTGATATATCCGGCGGGGAGGTTCAGGTTTTCCAGCCGCAGAGCCATAACGATCTGGTCCAGGGACAGCATCCGCGACTCCAGGGCCGCCCTGTCCACATCCACCAGGATCTCCCGCACATCGGTGGAGAAAACCTGGGCAGAGGCCACGCCGTCTATCCGTTCCAGGCGCATGGCCACCTCGTCCTCGACCAGATCCTTGAGCTCGGAGGTGGGCATATCCGAGGTGACTCCCCAGAAGACAACGGGCCACATGGCGATATTGAATTTCACTGTAAGGGGGTCAGACGCCTCCTCCGGGATGAAGTTGCGGTACAGGCCGATCTGGTCACGAATATCCTGGGCGGCAAAATCCAGGTTGGTCCCCCACTCGAACTCCACCATGATCAGGGAGACACCCTCCGAGGTGGTGGAGGTGACCTTCTTGACCCGACTGACCGAGTTGATCACCTGCTCCAGGGGCCGGGTGACGGTATTCTCCATATCTTCCGAAGAGACGCCGGTATAGGTGGTGATGATGGAGACGGTGGGGAACTCCAGGTCCGGGAAAAAATCCAGCCCCAGACGGGTGAAGGACAGCGATCCCAGGACCACCAGGATCATGGCCAGCATGGCCGTTGTGACCCTACGGTTGACGGAAAACTCAGGAAGCTTCATTGCAGGACCTCTTTGACCTCGATCTCAGCGCCCTCGTCCAGGCCGTAGTTTCCCTCGACCACGACCAGATCTCCCTCCCGAAGGCCTTGTAGGACCTCCAGTAGAGAGGTGTCCTGGAGTCCGATGGTGATCTCCCGCTTCAAGGCCTTACCGCCGTCCACCACGAATACGAAGCGGTTTTCCAGGACCGCGAGCTGGGGAATGACCAGCGCGTTTTCCTGGGAGCTGACCTCGAGGGTGACATCGCCGAAGGTGTTGGGCTTGAGGAGCAGCTCAGGGTTGCTCAGCTGGATCTCGACGCCGAATTTTTTGCTCAAGGGGTCGGCTGCCAGGTTGACCACGGTCACGCGCCCTTCGAAGACCTTATCCGGATAGGCGGATACGCTCAGATAGGCTGTTTGGCCCTTGGCGATGCGCACGACATCTATCAGGGACACCTCCACTTCGATCTTAACGGACGAAAAGTCCATAAGTGTCAGCACTCCGGAGGCCGCGCCGAACCCGCTCATCAGGGGATTGATGACATCCCCCACTTCGGCGTTTTTGGCCGCGATGATGCCGGCGAACGGGGCTTCCATGATGGAGACATCCAGGTTGTACTTCGCGAGGTTTACGACCGCCACCGCCTGCTGCAGCTGGGATCGGGCGGCGTCATGCGCCAGCTTGACCTGCTCGTACTGCTGCTCGGATACGGCGCTCTCCTTGCGCAGCCGTTCCCACCGCTCCAGGTTGTTGCTGGCATCCCTGTAACTGGCATCGGCCACGGCTTTCTGTGCTTCGGCCTGTTCCAGCTGGAGTCGGATCGCCCGCGTGTCCAGCTCGGCCAGGACCTGGCCTTTCCGGACCCGGTCGCCCTCTTCGACATGGATGCCGGCGATCTTGCCTCCGATATCCGGGTTGATGACGATTTTTTTCCTGGCCTCGATCACTCCCGTATATAACAGCTTCTCGGAGATCTTCTGCTTACGCACCTTGAATACCTTGACCTGAGCCGCGCCGTACGTCTGCTCGGCCGCGGCCTCCTGCTGCTGAGGAGGCTGGCAGGACAGAAAAATCATCCCGATTCCAATGCATATCCCCAGCTTACCCATCCATTTTTTGTTCATCGACTCCCTCCAAACACCGAGGTACTCTCCACCCCGGTCGCCCTGTCAACCTCTGCCAGCGCCATCATGTAGTCGAAAAGCGCCTGTGAATGATTCACACGCGCCTGCGTTAGCGCGGTCTGAGCCTGACCAATGTCCAGGATCGTGATCAGGCCCTCTGCAAAATTCAGCTCGGCGATGCGCAGGCTTTCCTGGGCCTGCTCGACATTCTTTTCCTGCGACAGGAGCGACTCGCGCGCCTCTTCCACCTTGAGCACGGCCTGATGGACCTCGAACTGCAGCCTGTCGACCAGGCCCCTCTCGTTGAACTCGATCTCGTTGAGGGCGGCCTTGGCCTGCCCCATCCGGGCCAGGTTGGCCATCCCGTTAAACAGGGGGATGCTGAAGACCAGGTTCACCGTGTAGTAATCCTGCCAGACATCGCCACCGAACTTCAGCTTGTCGGCCCACCAGTTGAACTGGCCGGAGAGCGCCACCGTAGGAAGCGCCCCGGACCGTGCGATCTTGTAGCTTTCACCGGCCATACCCTTCTGAAAGCGGACTTGAGCCAGTTCCGGCCGGCCCAGCATGGCCGTCTCCAGGCGCGCGGAGAGGTTGAGCTCCACCGGCTTGAACAGCAGCTCTCCTTCGAGCTCGAGCTCGGTCTCCAGGTCCAGGCCCAGCACGGTTTTCAGGTTGAGCCTCATGATCTTCAGGTTGTTCTTGGCCGATATCACCTGGGGCTTCATATTGACCACCCGCACCTCGGAGCGCAGGAGGTCGAACCGAGACGCCAGCCCCACCTCGTGCTGTTTCCTCACGAAGTCGTACAGCTTCTGCGCGTCGGCAATGGCCATCTCCGCCACCCGGACGTACTCCTGCATCAGCAGCACTCCGTAGAAGGCACTTTTGGTGCTAAAGATGATCGCATGGCGGGACTGTCTTTCCGATTCGTGGGTGGATTTGAGGTTATAGTCGGCCAGCCGGTAGCTCGAGGTCAGGCGTCCGCTCGTGAACAGCGGGAGGTTGAGCGCCAGGGCGAGCTGATAATCCCTGGTGAAGTCCATCTCAACCCGCTGCGGTGGTTCACCGGGAATAAATGAGGGGAATTCCAGCACGAAGAGCTTTTCATCCAGCGTGGACAATCCCTGAGCATTGAGCGAGGGGAAGAATCCGGCCCGCGCCTCCCGAACCTGGGCCCTGGCACCATCCACGCGTTGGGCGGTGGCCAGATGAAAGGGGTTCTGTGTCAGAGCAATCTCGATGCTGTCCTCCAGAGTCAGCGTCAGCTTTTCCTGTGCGAACAGCAGATGGCCGAAAAGGCAGGCTGCCAACGCTCCTATAAGAATCTTGTGACCGATACGCCTCATGCGCATTCTCCTTCGTGTGATCGGCCGGAGGCCTGGATGCCGTGCATGAAGAAGCTGTGCAGCATGTCCGTGCTCTCCTCGACCGTATAGGTTATCTCCTGTACAAAACCCCGGAAATGAAATCCCCTCAGTAGGGCCCCCAGGATGTAGCCGGCCTCTTGGGGGTCCATGCGGCGGAACACGCCCGATTCCATTCCCTCCTGGAGGATCGAGGTCAAGGCCGACTGGAAGGAAGTGATGACCTGCCTGAATTCCTCGGGAATGGCCTGCTTGTCGATCGTCGGCATCATGTGTTCCTCGATATCCAGGTTCAGGGCCTTTTTCACGGCGCTCCGCTCCATCAGGAAGATGCGGGCGAAGCTTTCCTTCTTCTTATAATACGAAAGCGTGTAGTGGATTATTTCCCGGAGTTTAGCCTCAGTGTCCCTGTCTTTCTGCTGGATACGCGTGAACCCGCGCAGGGCCTCCTGGAAGGACTCCATGATCACAGCCGTAAAGATCTCCCCCTTGCTCCGAAAATAGCGGTACAGGGTCGCCTTGGAGAACTGAGCCTCGCGGGCGATATCATCCACGGAGGCATGGCTGTATCCGTTTTTGGCGAAGACCTTCTCCGCCGCAGAAAGGATAAATTTCCTGTTCTCCGCCATCCTCTGCTGCGCTCTTTCCTTCCTCAAATCTCGCCTTGCCATATTGAACCTCACAGTATTACTGTTAAACTCATAAGTTTACTCTCTAAACTGGATAGTTAAGATAACAGGCAGAGCGTATCATGTCAATACTGTTAGGCGAACTCCCACCCTCATGCGGCTCAGACGGATAGGAACTCGCCTTTATACATAAAAATTGTCGATTATAATAGAATATAACAATGGGAGAACAAAATTCAGGAGGAAAAATGGGAGAGTCCATTGGGAGATTTCAGGAATTCCGTGAAAAGATGAACCAACGGATCATGGACAGCGGCAACCTGGAAATCAAGCGGTTTTTCGCGCTGGACAAAAATGCCTACAAGGAAGGCGCGCTGTCTGCCCAGACCAAGGAGCTCCTCGGACTGGTCGCCTCCATGGTGCTGCGCTGCAACGACTGCATCAACTACCACCTGCTGAGCTGCGCCGAACTGGGCGTTAGCGACGCACAGTTTTACGAAGCCTTCAACGTCGCGCTGTTGGTGGGGGGCTCCATCGTGATCCCCCATCTACGGGGGGCGGCGGCTTTCCTGGATGAGATAAGGGAGGAGGCTCAGGCTCGAGGGTGAAACTGGTCGTAAACCTTGCGCAGCCTGCTGCGGCTGACATGGGTGTAGATCTGGGTGGTCGTTATCTGGCTGTGGCCCAGCATCAGCTGCACGGAACGGAGATCGGCGCCGCGCTCCAGCATGTGGGTGGCGAACGAGTGACGGAGCATGTGGGGGCTGATCTTTCGGCCCAGGCCCGCCTGCAGCGCATACCCCTTGAGGCGCTTCCAGAATCCCTGCCGAGTAAAGGGCCGGCCCCGGCCGGTCAGAAAAAGATAATCCGTCTCCGGCTTTGACTTCAGGAAGCGATCCCGGGCCTGCCGGAGATAAAGCTCGACAGCCTCGATCGCGGACTTCCCCAGCGGGACGACGCGCTCCTTTCCCCCCTTTCCCTGGCAGATGAGAAATCCTTCCTCGAGATTCAGGTCCGGACGCTTCAGTGAGATCAGCTCCGATACCCTGAGACCGGAGGCATACAACACCTCCAGCATGGCCCGGTCGCGCACGCTGCGGTGGTCGTCCCCCGAAGGCTCGCTCAGCAGCCGCTCCACCTCCTCCACATGCAGGAAATGGGGCAGGTTGAACCACAGCTTGGGTGTCGTGAGGTTAACGGCGGGGCTGGATTTCACCGCCCCGTCCAGGACCAGGAAACGATAGAACTCACGGAGGGTTGAGACCAGCCGGGCAATGGAGCGCGCTGAAAGGCCGGCCCGGCTCTGATGCTGGATGAATTTGGCCAGATGGTCTTCTTCCGCCCGCTTCCATGCGATCTTCTCTTTATCGAAAAAGAAAAAGAGCTTCCTAAGATCCCGGTCATAGGCAGCCACGGTGTTGGGGGACAGCCCCTTTTCCACGGAGAGGTACTCAAGAAAAGCCTGTCGGATTCCCTCGGGGCTTAAGGGCGGGTTATTCATCGCACGTAGGGATTCGCGTTCTTTTCCTGGTCAACGGAGGTGGAGGGTCCGTGACCCGGATAGACACGGGTCTGACCGTCCAGGGTGAAGATCCGCTCCTGGATGGATCGGACCAACTCGTCCCAGGAACCGCCCGGGAGATCGGTTCGCCCCACTCCCCCGCAAAACAGCGTATCGCCGGAGAGCAGCAGGCCCTCCCCCTTAAGGCTCACACTCCCGGGCGAATGACCGGGTGTGTGCAGCACTTGAAGACGGGATTCTCCGAAGCGGATCTCATCCCCTTCGCGCAGAAAAGAGTCCGGATCGGGTGAGGCCTGGGCGCCCAGGAGAAACGCGATCTCAGAAAGAAGAGCGTTTTGGAGCAGGAGAACGTCCTCCTCATGAATCAGAAGGGGGACATCGAAACGATCTTTGATGTCTTTGTTGGCACCGATGTGGTCGACGTGCCCGTGCGTGTTGATCAGGGTCACGGGCTTGAGGTGTTTATCCGCGATGGCGCGGAATATTTTCTCTGGATCGGCACCCGGATCGACCACCGCACATTCAAGAGTCTTCTCACAGTAGACCAGATAGCAGTTGGTCTCCAGCGCGCCCACGACCACCATTTCGACCTTCATGTTTTTTATCTTATTGCTTCCTCTGCACCCCGTCAAGGCCTTGTATCATGTTGTCTTTTGGGGAAAATATCCATATAATGGCGCCGATGCAGGACACACACTGGCAGCTCCGCCTGGTCGGCAAATCTCTGAAAAAAAGGGAAAAGATAAGGATCCTCAAGAGGCATCTCTCCGTGTCGCCCACGGACAGGGTCCTTGACCTGGGCTGTGCCCAGGGGATCCTCAGCTATTTCCTGCGTCAAAGAGGAGGGGCCTGGATCAGCGCGGACCTGGACTCCGTGAACCTGAAGACCTCACAGGCCCTGCTGGAGAAAAATCTGATTCAGGTAACGGAAGGCAGCCTGCCTTTTCGAGACCTGTCCCTGGACATGGTCGTGAGCCTCGATTACCTGGAGCATCTGGACGACGACCGGGCCTGCCTCTCCGAGATCCACCGCGTCCTGAAAAAGGGGGGCCGCCTGCTCCTGGCCACGCCCCGCACCGGATTTCCCTTCCTCCTGAACAAGCTCCGGCCCCTGCTGGGGATGAAGCTGGAGTTTTACGGTCACAAACGCGAGGGTTACACCCTGCGAAACCTCAAACACATGCTGGAGGAAGCCGGGCTGTACACCATAAAGCAGAAGAGCTTCTCCGGCTTCATCACTGAGGCCATGGAGCTCGCCCTCAATTTCCTGTATATCCGGATCTACGGCTCCGCCGAGCCCGCCCCGGACCTGCGGGACGGGCATATCCGGCCGTCCACAGCCCAAGAATTCACCCGGCGCAGGGGAGTTTTCCGGGTCTATTCCGTGATCTACCCCCTGCTCTGGCTCCTGTCCCGGCTGGACCGACTGTTCTTCTTCCAGAGGGGCTATGGGCTCATGCTCTGGGCCGTGAAGCCCGAAAGCATTGAGGAGTGATCCATGGCGAGGCGGAAGCTGGTCGGGTTCCTGCTGGGGCCCGCACTCTTCATCCTGGCGCTGACCGCCCCTGTCCTGACAGAGGCTCCGGGGGCCCACAGGCTGTTGGCAGTCTTCGCGCTGGTCGTCGTCTGGTGGGTGACCGAATGCATCCCCCTCCCCATGACCGCCCTGCTGATCCCGGTTCTGATCACGGCCCTCGGCATCGCCTCCGTAACTGAAGCCCTGGCGCCCTTCTCCAATCCCATCATCTTCCTTTTCCTGGGCAGCTTCGTGCTGGCGCGCGCCATGTGCGTGCACGGCCTGGACCAGAAGCTGGCCTATGCCGTGCTCTCAAAAAGATCCATCGCCGGGCGGAGAACACGCATCCTGTTCGCCATGGGCCTGATTTCACTTTTTCTGTCGATGTGGCTCAGCAACACCGCCACCACGGCCATGATGTTCCCCATCGCCCTGGGAGTCCTGGACGCGGTCGAGAAGGGCCGCGCCGGAGGGGGCCGGACTCCGTTCCGCGTGGTCCTGCTCCTGACACTGGCCTATGCCGCCTCCATCGGAGGGGTGGGGACGCCCATCGGCAGCCCCCCCAACCTCATCGCCATCGGCATGCTCGAGAAGCTGGCAGGATACCACATCAATTTCTTCCAGTGGATGCTGGTCGGCTCGCTGGTGCTCATCCCCATGTATGCGGCCCTTTTTTTCCTGATGAGGTCACACATCCGGGAGAAAAAACCGCTCGCAGACTCAGAAAGCCCCCTCACAATGGAGCCACCGCTGCCCAAGGGCCTGACACGGGCCCAGAAAAACGTTCTGCTGGCGTTTTCCGTGACCGTATCCCTGTGGGTCCTACCTGGAGTGGTGTCCCTCATCTGGGGGCGGGGATCCGGTCTCTATCTCTGGCTGCACGACCGTTTCCCGGAAGCCGGGGCCGCCATCATCGGGGCACTCCTCCTGTTCGCCCTGCCTGTGGACCCCAAGAAAGGGATCTTCACCCTGGGGCTCAAGGATGCCATGCGGATAGATTGGGGCACCCTGCTCCTCTTCGGCGGCGGCCTGTCCCTGGGATTTCAGATGTTCGAGACCGGGCTGGCGGATTCCATAGGCCGGGCCTTCATCTCACTGGGCGGGAGCTCGGCCGGGCCGGCCCTGATCAGCCTCCTGGCGATTTCACTGAGCGTATTCCTCACCGAACTCACTTCCAACACGGCCTCGGCTAACATGATCATCCCCATCATCATCGCCATCTCCCAGGCCGCCGGCATCGATCCCCTGCCCCCGGTCATGGGTTCCGCCATCGGGTGCAGCTTCGCC
>JAUXEH010000302.1 GCA_030620655.1 Candidatus Aminicenantota bacterium
GAAGTGCGGGGGATCGAAGGCCAGGTGGACAAGGCGCTCATCGTGCGCTCTCCGGCAGAGATCACCCCCAAACTGTTCGCGGGCATCGACAAGGTCGGCATCGTTGTCCAGTCCATCTTTATCCGGACCGAGGCGGTCGCCATCGTGGAGAAGATCAAAGGCATAGTACGGGTGGTGGAGGTCATCGATACCATCTGCCGCCCTACCACGGAGCGCCAGGTAGAGGTGAAGAATATTCCGGATGACATCGATTATATTCTGATCATCGGATCCCAGACCAGCGCCAACACCCGGCATCTCTTCAAGCTTGCGAGCGGTAGAGAGGCCACGGTCTATCTGGTGGACGATCCGGAGACCGTCCGCGAGCTGGACATCCTTCCTGATTCACGCGTGTTCGTGGCATCCGGCGCCTCTACTCCCCTGTATCTGATCGAGAGGGTCGTGACGCTCCTGGAGAGTAAGGAATCTAGAGGATCGGAAAGAGGCGGGCATGATGCATAAAACCGGAGACGGGATAAGATATTTCGAGCGTTCCAGGGAAAGCCTCGGCGGCTTTATCGATGACTTTCTGAATTCCAAGAAGTCGGAATTCGCCCGGGTCAACGCCTGGGGCGGTGATGTGCTGAAGAAGTTCCAGCACTTCGTGAAAACCGGCAAGATGCTCCGGGGAGGGCTGGTGATGCTGGGATACCAGATGTGCGGCAGGCGGATCTCCCGGACGGTGCTGCGTGCCGCCGCCGCTGTGGAATTCATCCAGGCCGCCCTCCTCATTCACGATGACATCATCGACCGTGATTCCCTGCGCCGCGGAACCCCATCTGTGCATTTTCAATACGCCCGCCAGGGCAGGCGAAGGGGAGTTGCGGAACCCGAACATTATGGCGAGGGGATGGGGATCTGTGCCGGGGACATCGGTTTCTTCCTGGCATTCGAGCTGTTCTCAGGCCTGAAGGTCGAGAGCGAGCTCCGTAATCCCATGGCAGAGATGTGGTCCCGGGAATTGTGCTATGTGGGGCTGGCGCAGATGCAGGATCTTCATCTGGGCTCTTCCGAGACACGAACCTCCGCGCAGGATATCCTCGACCTGTATCTCTACAAGACGGCCCGGTATTCCTTTTCAACCCCTCTGATAACGGGATGGGTGCTGGGGGGCGGCAGCCCTGCGATGCGTCCCGGCCTGGAGATGTTCGGTGAACACATGGGGCTGCTCTTCCAGCTCAGGGACGATGAGCTGGGCCTGTTCGGCAGTCCCTCCCAGCTGGGGAAACCCGTCGGTTCGGATATCCGTGAGAATAAAAAGACCCTGTATCGGTGGCATCTCTTCCGGAAGGCTTGCCCTGAGGACAGGAAGAGGCTGAGCAGGATCTTCGGGAATCCCGATGTCGACCGGGAGATGGTGGTCGAAGTGAGGGCCATGCTGGACCGGTACGGGATCCGGGATGAGGTCCAGGACAATGTCATCCAGCTCCGTCACCCGGCGGAAAAGGCCATCGCCGGCCTCAATATCCGGGAACGCCATCGTCACATTCTCACAGAGCTGCTGGATTTCAACTCCCGACGAACGAAATAACATTCGAGGGCATCCTCCACGCGATCCTGCCTCAACGTCTTAGCCGCGCTTCCGGCGCATCCCGAACGATGCGCCCACGAACCACAGGACCATGCCGACTGCCATCAGCTGGGCATGCGCGTCCCAGGACAGGCGGCCGGCCAAGACCAGCAGGGACGGGCCAAGGGTCAGGATCAGCCCGGCCAGGGCCGTGATAAGCCAGATCTTACGCATGTCGGCTCCTCCGGGGGGCCAGCACTCTCTGTTCCAGGTAGCTAGCGCCTGTATACAGGAAGAGGGCCGCGAACCATCCGGGCAGGCCCTTGAAATACAGATCGAGCGGCAGCAGGAACGCGATCACCAGGGTCCCACCCCAGCTCACGGCCGCGGGCCAGTTGATGGGCCGCCGGTTCTCCGCGGCATAGTTCTGCTGAAGGTTGAGGCGTGGGAAAAGCCAGAAGTCAGCCAGAATCACGGCCCCCATGGGCATGAGGATCAGCCCGTAGAGTGCCACGAACTCCAGGAGCTTCATAACCAGGGCGGGAAAACAGGCGGCAGTGGTCGTGACCAGCCCGGCCGCCAGCGTGACCTTCCAGCGCTTCCAGTTCGGGGTCACGGCCTGGAGGGCCAGGCCGGCCCGGTAGAGCGTGGGATTGGCGGTGGTCCACCCGGCGATCACCACGCACACGGCGCCTGCCACGCCCGCCCCCATGTAGGCGATGGGCCCGGGCGCCACGGTCACATTGGCCGCGGCGCACAGGATTCCGGAGCTGATCCAGGCCACGTAGTGGCCCAGGAACATGCCGAAGGCGCTGGCGAAGCCGTAGGTCCAGCGCCGGGCGAACCGGAAAAGCGATAGGTCCGCCATCCCGATGTGCATGGCCATGTTGCAGAACCAGGCGAAGAACATCACATGCCAGAAGGTGAACTTGGACAGTCCGGCCAGCGGCACTCCGGTCCAGATCCGGGTGTTGGCCACGTGCCAGAATTCGGAGATCGAGTGGCATCCCAGCCTGGGAAGGACGGCCACGGCGGCGGCCACGAAAACCAGGAACATCCAGGGTGCGCAGACCCTGGCGAAGAGAGCGAAGCGCTCGAAGCCGAGGATGGCCAATGCCGTGACCACGGCGCCGACCAGGAACACGACCACCACCCACAGGGCCGAGTTGGGATACAGATCCTGAAGCCCCGGCATCTGCATCTTGAACGGAAGTCCCACGGCCGTGGCCGCCACCGCGATCATGGCACCCGCCAGGAAGCAGAACATCAAAGCATTGACGATGCTGTAGACAAAGGTGAGGGCGGGGCCGCAGATCTGCCTCAGGTGCCAGTACAGGGTCAGGCGAACCTTCACTGCGATGGGTGCGCACAGAAACGCCCAGCTCAGGACGGCCAGCAGGTTGCCTATGAGCAGGCCCAGGAAAAGATCGGGGGCGGAGACACCGTGGGCCACGAACAGGGGGCCGATGACGAACTCGGTCCCGGCCACGTGCTCACCGGCATAGGTCCCGACGAACCTGCCGAACCCCTGGAGCTTGCCTGCCGACACCGGCTCGCGGTCGAACTCATACAGGGCATCCAGCCGGTCGGTCAGGGCAGGTATGCGTGTCTGCATAATGGTCTTATCAAGCCGGCGAGCCGTACGCTTTGCCCGGCCCGCTTGGGCTATTTTTTGGAAACGAATACGGGCTGAGTGCAGGCGAACTTACCGGAGGATTCGAAGACACGGGCATTCCTCTGCCGGGCCATCCCCGGGGATCAACGCCCGACCTCGACCGAGTCTCGCCAATATCTCAGCTTGCCTTTGCCGCCCTGGTCGGGGCTGGCGTCGAAGGCCAGGCCGAAGAAGCCCTCCTTGACGTCGACCAGGATCTTTCCCTTATACAGGGCCTTGGTCAGGTTGACGATGGTGTAGTCCAGCCGGCCGCTTTCGAGCGAGGCGAACAGGAAGTCGCCGTTGGTCTCAAAATCTCCGAAGGCGATCTTCCCGGATTCATAGGTGTAGCGCGGCCGCCGCCAGTCCCGGGTCATGTCCATGCGCAGGTCGTTCTTGACGCCTACAAACACGGATCTTTCTCCGGCCCTGATCCGGACACCCATTCCGGCCCGGGGATGGTCCACGAGCATCATCGAGATGCATTCAGCCAGAGCTTCCGGCGGCTCGCCGGCCCCATGCGGCACCAGCACCGTGACCAAACCTACGGTCTCTCCCAGCTCGAAATGCTGTGCTGTCGTCTGATGTATGACCAGCTCGTCCTGGTAGTGCCGATTCTCCCGTTCCACGCCCTCCAGCCGGAACTGGGTCAGGGGGAAGGCGATCAGGAGGTGCTTGTCTTGAGGGAGCTCCTGCTTCTGGATGCGGTCGTAGACTGTATCATACCAGTGCTCTCCCTGTTTGATGATC
>JAUXEH010000450.1 GCA_030620655.1 Candidatus Aminicenantota bacterium
GCCGCCAGGAACAGGAAGCTCAGGATCACGGCATGGCCGGCGGCCATGTGCTGCAGCCCCCAGAAGTAAACGAGGAACGAAGCCGATGCGCCGAAGGCGAAAGTATCCGCCAGGGAGTCCAGCCACTCCCCGAATTCCGACTGAGTCCCGGTGGCGCGGGCGACGATGCCGTCGAAGGCGTCGAGCACGGCCGCCAAAATGATGAACAGGGCCGCCCGCGAATACCGGCCCTGGATCGAGGCATGGATGCTGAGGAACCCGGTGAAGACATACGTGATCGTGATCAGGTTGGGGAAGATATAGATAAGACGTTTCGTTTTCATCACGACCTCTCGGCGATGACGGTCTCTCCGGCCCGGACCTTCCGGCCGGGACGGATTGTAATATCCATAGTATCGGGGAGGAAGATGTCCACGCGGGAGCCGAAATAGATGATTCCTGTTTTCTGTCCGGCATGGAGCATGTCTTCCTCCCGGACATAGGATTTGATGCGCCGCGCCACCGAGCCCGAGACCTGCTTGAAGAGGATCTCTGTCCCGTCTCCCCGGATGTGAACGGATACATGGGCGTTTTTCTCCGAGGCTGCATCCTTGTAGGCCGCGATGTACCGCCCCGGTTTTGCGGCTATGGACCTTACGGTACCGGCGATGGGTGCCCGGGTAATGTGGACATCGAAGAGCGAGAGGAAGATGCTGACCCGGGTCGCTGGAAAGGGGAAAATTTCCTCTTCCATGATCTTCACGATCTCGATGACCTTCCCGTCGGCCGGGGAAAAGATGTGTGTGTTGTCCTGCGGCGTGTGCCGGACCGGATCGCGGAAGAAAAAGGCCATCTTAAGTGCCGCGATGAAGAATGCCCCCCCGACCCAGACCCAGCCGAAGCTCGAGGTCAAGGCGGCAATGGCCAGGGGCAGCAGGATAAACGGCACTCCCTCCCTGGCCACTCTCATGGGACGATCATTCCCCGGGGCTCTCCAGTTCCGATTTTGTCTCTGCTAGATGAAAATCCGCTCCGATCTTGTGAAATATCTTTGCGGCCTCGGTCAGGTATTTTCTCCGCCTGTTCCCCTTGGCGTGCCTCCCCATCTCATGGTAGGCCATGCCCTGCCACAGGGGCATCTGCAGCCGCTTGGCTGTGTCCAGCCCCCTGGCCCAGGCCTTCCAGGCAGATTTCGGCTTCCCGCTTAACCAGCTGAATAGCCCATCCCACACATAACAACTCGCTTTCCCTATGGAAAACACTCGGGCAGAATCGGACAGGATCTTGCACGCGGCCCGTGCTGACCGGATGAGAGGCTTCAGCTCCTCCGGGGGCAGGTCTTGCTCCGCTTCCCAGATCCGCAGGATAACCTCGGCCACGGCAGAGCTCGATATGACGCCGGCGTAGCGGGGATCGGAGTGGGCGAAGAGGGCGAGAGTGGCCTCTGCCGTTTCCCGGGCCGCCTTCAAGTCATCGTTGTACACATGGGCCAGCGCCATGACCCCGTTCATCAGGAGTTTCTCGAAGCGGTGCTCCTCGGAGAGATGATCGATCTCGAGAGTGTTCAGTATGAGTTTGGCGTTCTTGATCCGCCCCAACCGCAGCTGGCTGTAGGCCCTGCCGAACAGGCCCCAGCACTGATTCTGTATGTCGCCCCTGCGCAGGGCCGATTTATAGAGGCTCTCGTAGAGTCTGATGCTGAAGCGGTAATCGGCCCGCAGGAAGGCCAGCGGACCCAGGATCGACAGGGTGATCTCCCAGCGCCGCCAGTCCCCCAGTTCGTTGAAGATCTCGATCGCCTTCTCTCCCGACTCCTCGACCTTCTTCCAGTTCCCGATCCCCAGGTAGTAGGAGGAGGTTACCATGAGGGCGTAGCCAAGTGTGTGGTGCGGGTCGACCTGGAGGGCGACCTCCTGGGCCCTGCGGCTGTAGGTCTCA
>JAUXEH010000154.1 GCA_030620655.1 Candidatus Aminicenantota bacterium
CACTGATCAAGCCCTGACCCCATGCTTTGTGTCAACCTATAATCACTGATCAAGCCCTGACCCCATACTTTCAGGGCAGGCACCAATAAGTAAAGAAAGCCTTGACTATTGCCCCTTTGTTGTATAGTATGTCCACGTTTCATGGACATACTATGATTTTAATTGAGGTGAAATTCGTTGAACGCCATTGCGCAGATGCGACGGAACATCGGCGGCGAGGTATTTGACTATCAGGTTCTGCTTGACGTGTTAGCAGAATACCGCAAGCCTCGGGATAGAATTACCAGACTGCTGGCCGGAGGGGTGATCGTGAGGGTCAAGAAGGGACTGTACTGTTTCGGTGAGCCCTTTCGCAGGGAACCGCTCAGCCGCGAATATCTGGCCAACCTGATCTATGGGCCGTCGTATGTCAGCCTAGAGTATGCCCTGAGCCATCATGGTCTGATCCCGGAGCGAGTGGAGACCGTCACCTCGGTGACCACCCGCCGTTCGCGTGATTTCGACACGCCCTTTGGTACCTTTTCCTACCGCATGCTCACCGGCCCCCGTTATGCCCTAGGGGCCATCCTCGAAACGGTCGGCAAGACGTCTTTCCTGGTGGCCTCCCCCGAAAAGGCGTTGGCGGACAAGGTCTGGACTGACAAGCGGTTCAGCGGACTCCGCTTATCCGATTATGATGCATATCTGTCCGACGATCTTCGCATCGATCGAGAAGCCCTCAGCAGGTTTGACTGCTCCCGATTGCAGGTCATCGCCACGGCATATCATTCGGCCAAGATCAGCAACCTGGTTCGGTACTTGAAGCGCTTTAAGGAGGCTCCTCATGCATGACGCAATCCGCAGCATGCTGGACCGCTACGAATGCCGGAGCCGCGACGAATATGTCAACGCCCTCAGGGAAATCCTGCAGGATGTGGCTCTGCTCGGGCTTTGGCGTTCCAAGTTCTTCGAGCATGCTGCTTTCTATGGCGGCACCGCGCTTCGGGTCTTGCATGGACTGGATCGGTACTCCGAGGACTTGGACTTCTCGCTGCTCAAGCCCGATCAGTCGTTCTCGCTGAGGGCCTATGGAGATGCGCTGCTGCGAGAAATCAGCAGCTTCGGATTCCACGTAGAGTTTGAAAGCCGCCGGAAGACGAAGGCAAGCGCGATTGAATCAGCGTTTCTGAAGACCAACACATACAGGCAGTTGATCCTGATTGAAACCTCCCAGGAGCTGCTCCGCGATCTGCATCCCGCCAAGAATCTCAAAATCAGGCTCGAAGTGGACACCGACCCACCAGGCGGATTCGAAACGGAAACTCAGTACGTTCTGCAGCCCATTCCCTTTTCCGTTCGCGTCTATAGCTTGCCGGACCTTTTCGCCGGGAAGCTCCACGCGATCCTTTGCCGGAAGTGGAAGACGCGTGTGAAGGGACGTGACTGGTACGACCTGGTATGGTATGCGGGCAGGTATCCAAAGGTTCGGATCAGCCACCTCGAATCCAGGATGCGTCAGTCCGGCGATTACCGGGATGACGAACCGCTGACTCCGGACAGACTCCAGCACCTCCTGCGGCAAGCCGTAGAGGACCTCGATGTGGAACAAGCGCGCCGGGGTGTCGCCCCCTTCATTGTGGACCAGAGTGCCCTGGACGTATGGTCGCAGGATTTTTTCAGGCAGATCATCCCTCGAATCATATCGATCTAATGCACGTTGAAAATCGGATCAATGAGCACGAAATCGAACCATTCACGATAAACAGTTGAATTCTCAGCTTTAGGACAGATTTTCCTTCAGGATCAGCAGAGACCTTCCTTACAAATGTTCTTTTATTTTTACTTTATGTTAATTTTACCTGACATTATGTTTTATTTATCTTACATTATGTTTGAAATACATTACAGATAAGGTCAAAAATTAATCCATTGGAGGTCAAAATGACACAGTTAAAGAAAAGAGCGATCTGGATCCTCTTGATATGGAGTCTCGCTCTGGCAGCCATGTTTGTGGTTTTCTTTTCAGGAGGCGGACCAGCATCTTTTTTAGAGGGCGATCAGAAAGTCACCCAAACCCGCGTGGCTCTCACAGCGGGTTTTCTGCTGTATTTTATAATGATGACCCTGACCCGCATGCGGACTAAAGGAAAGATTATACTGGATGAGCGGGACGAGCAGATATCCCGGCGGGCCTATGCCATAGGCTTTCACACCGTGCTGTATTATACCTTTGTATCCGGCGCTTTTTTGTACTGGCTCTACAAGATCCACCTGGATGTTGTTTCCATGCCGGTGGGATGGGCGTGGATACTGGCCACCTCCAGCATGTGTGTGGGATTTATTTCCAATGCGGCAGCTACCCTGATCATCGACGCAAGGATGGGCGGAAATGGCCAAAGCTGAAATAAAAAACCGGGTCAGAAAATTGAGGTTTGACAACCACGAGATGACGCAGCAGGAACTGGCCGACCGGGCCGCATGCACCCGTCAAACCATAATTGCTCTGGAGCAGGGAAAATATGTACCTTCGCTGGCGCTGGCATTCCGGATCGCACGCGTTTTTAGTGTCTCTGTGGACGAAGTGTTTGAATACCGGGAATAGGACTCTGACCATGAACGCGATAAAACTAGCTGTCTTTTTACTGCTCCTGCTGTTGTTTCTAACCATCTCATCTTTTCCCCAGGCAGATCAGGAGCAAAAATTCTTTTATGCCATCGAGTCCCAGGGAATCATATGCGGTTATTCGGAGTTCAGCCTCCAAAAACAAAGAAAAGCCGGACAAAAGTTTCTGGTGCTGGATCACAAGCTCTTGCTGCAGCAATCTGCCATGGGCACCTCATTCACAACGGAATTTTTTACAAAAATCCACCTCGACCCAGTGACCGGGCATTTCTTTTTTCAGGAATCGAGAATCGAACAGGGCTCCCTGAAACTGGAATCAAAAATAGTCATCGAAGGCCAGACCGCATATATCCATTCCGGACAGAAGGGACAGATCAGAAAAGTTGAACTCCCTCCGGATGTACTGCTCGAAAATCCCTTGTATTTTCCGCACCTTATCCATGATTTTAAGGGAAAAAGCCCTCACGCAAAAAAATACCAGACATTTGACCCGAGGGGCGAAGCAGTCCATGAGGTGACTTACACCAAGCTGGCCGAAGAAAAGATCAATCTGATGAAGCGAGAGTACCATGCCGTTATTTTGGACAGATTGAATCATGTTACCGGGGAGAAGCTCAGGATATGGATAAATTCCGAAAATGCCCTCCTGCTTAAAATCAAGCGGCACATACACAGTCTATTCTTAGCCGACGCTGCCATAAAAGAAAATCTTCAGCAGGTAAATATTGACGATCGGATCATCACCAAGACCGGAGTGAACATTGGAGACTATAAGGCCATTTCCTTCATGAAGGTTAAGAGTACACTCGAACCGGTCGGCAACTGGATCACTGTGGAGAGCCTCAATGTCCCCGGCCAGAGCTTTCAAGGCACGGTCGAAAATAACCGGATCCAAGGTATTTTCGAGATCAGGCACATTAAATACGGTGGTCAAAATGCCCCGGCCTTCCCCCGGGATTATAGCCAGAACAAAGCTCTGTACAAGTACCTGGAACCGGAATATGAAATCGAATCCCATGATCCTGTTCTCCGGGAGCAGGCCGAGAAGATCACACAGGATGCAAAAGACTCCTGGGATGCCGTGCAGCGTCTAAGCCAATGGGTGGATGCAGAGATCTCCTATGAGGTGCCCGGTGGAGTGACAGCACGGAATACCTATGACCAGAGATTGGGAGAGTGTGGCGCCCATTCACGCCTCCTGGCAGCATTCTGCCGGGCTGTCGGTATCCCGGCACGAGTTGTCTGGGGATGCATGTTTATCCCGGGCCGAGAAGGGGGATTCGGGCAGCACGCATGGAATGAAGTGTACATGGGAGAAGCAGGCTGGCTCCCTATTGATGCCACGGCCAAAGAAAATAGCTTCGTGGATTCAAGTCACATACGGCTGGGCGAACTGGCATCCCAGAGCACGGCTCTTAATCCTGAAAAAATGGAGATTTTGGATTTTAAAGCCGGAGCGGAAGCCATGGGGAGGTCCGATGGATCTGAAGCCGGCGATACGTATTCCCCCTATCTGGGCAAATACCGGGGTGCGAAGGGCTCCTTTGAAATACTCTTCCGGAACGGCGGCCTGGCCGTGGATATCCCCGGAAAAATGATCTTTCAGCTCAACGAACCCGATGGAAAGGGACGCTGGTATTTTAAGATTATGCCTCAGGCGCACATTCGCTTTGAACGGAACCGTTCCGGACAGGTGGCAAGTGCCGATCTCTATTCCAGCAAGCGGCTGCCAAAAAAACCGGAACCCGTGGAATATGAGGATAATATTCCCCTAAAATATCGGCCTTACCTTGGGAAATACCGTATTCCCATGCGGCAGATGGATTATACCGTCGTGTTCAGGGAAAACAACCTGGCAGTCCACGATCCGACCGAGGGAATCATCCCGCTCACCGGACCGGATTCAGAGGGAATGTGGTCCGATCCGTCCCATCGCAACCACATTTCCTTTGCCAAGGATGACAGGGGGCTTGTTAAAGCCATGATCGTTCACAGCATAGAAAAACTGGACAAGATCGTCCCGAATATATCCATTCTCCCTTCGCTACTCCCGCCGCTGCCGGGCTTTCCAGCTGCGGTACTCCTCCTTGCTGCGGAAGGGAGGAAAATGGTGCGGCAAGATCTTATAGGAAGTGTCGGCCAGCGGGGCCGGGTGGGAGGGGATATGGGCCGCCATCCGGGCCTTGATCTCCTGGTACTCGGGCCGGCCGGCCAGGTTGGTCCACTCTTCGGGATCGCTGCGGTGGTCGTAAAGCTCCTCGCTGTCGTCGATGTAGCGGGTGTAGCGCCAGTCCTCGGTCCTGACCGAGAATTCGGAGAAATCATAGGTGGTTATGGCCGGATGGTCCCAGGAGGCTTCAGGATCGCGCAGCAGCGGGACCAGGCTGTGCCCGTCCAGGTCAGGCTTACCCGGCAGGCCGCACAGCTCGACCAGCGTGGGGAATATGTCCACCAGCGAGGTCACCCTCAGGCAGGGCGCACCCGGGACCGAGCATTCAGCCAGCCCCTTGATGCCCTCTGGCACCTTGAACATCATCACCGTGCGCACCACGTTCTCCCAGAGACCGAACTTGCGCCAGTGCTCCTTCTCGCCCAGCTGCCAGCCGTGGTCCGACCACAGCACCACGATGGTGTTGTGGGCAGAGGGGCTCTGCGCCAGCGCATCCAGGAGCCTGCCCACCAGGGCGTCGGCATAGGCAATCGAAGCCAGATATCCCTGCACCGCCGGCCTCCACTGCCCGGCCGCCAGGACATGTTTGTGATATCCGCCTCCCCGGTATGCGATCTCCCGTGCCCTCTCGCCCACATCGTTCAGGTCGTCCTCGAGTATCTTGGGCAGCTGCACGGATTCCAGCGGGAACATGTCGAAGTACTTCTGCGGCACATACCAGGGGACGTGCGGCCGGTAGATGCCGCAGGCCAGGAAGAACGGCCGTTCGTGCGGGCGCTGCAGCTGGCGGATCACCCAGTCCACCGACTTGAAATCGCCCGTCTCCTCGTCCGGGATCTCGAGCGGCGCCCAGTCGAAATCCGTGTACATGTTCTCGAACATGGGCATGTTCACGGTCTCACCGCGTCTGGGATAGAAATAGCGGGGCATGTGCCGCTCCTTGGAGGGGAAATAATCGTCCCAGGACTGTGGATCCGGCATATTGTTGTGGAAGATCTTGCCGGCCCCTCCCGACCAGTAGCCGTTCAGGGAGAAATACTTCGGCAGGGTCACAGCCTCCGGCAGCACCTCCCGCCAGACCTGATAGTTGGAATACAGGCCGGAGGTGTAGCAGTGCTGCCCGGTCATGAGGGCCGTACGCGAGGGATTGCAGGCCGGTGAGGCACAGTAGTTGCGGGTGAAGTTGACCGCCTCTGCCGCGAATCGCTTCAGGTTCGGGGTGCGCGCCTGGGGGTGACCGGCCAGGGGTTCGATCCAGTCGTTGAGGTCGTCCACAGAGATGAACAGCACATTGGGATGCTCATGGAGTGCTCGCTCTGATGCACCTCCCCTGCCGCGGCCGCAGCCCGTGGCAGCCAGCGCGGCCGCCCCCCAGCCCAGTGTCCTGACAAATTCCCTTCTCTTCCATGTTCTCATAGCTCTCCTGCCTCCTGATCTTTCCCTTCACCTATCAAGTGCTCGGTACAATTGTCAAGGAGCCATTCGTTCTTGTGGAACCTGCGCGTAACAGATTCCTCAAACTGGTCTATTTAATGGGTGTCAATCGGACTCGAACAAATTCCACCAGGAATCCACATCCCCTTCATCGATGCCTGCGCAGGCCGCAAGGACACAGACAAAGAACAGGGCCAAGTAGCGACGCCTTATCATCCCCCTATCATTAAATAGACTTATGGGGAAATTATCAATGGTTTTCGGGCGGGGCTTAGTAAGCCTATTTGGCGATCCGGATAACCCGGCCGACCCCCATCTCCACGAAGTTCTCGCCGTAGGCCTGCCTGAACCACTCGATCTGCTGTTCACCGGTACAGTGGGTGGCGCCGCATTTCCGGACGCCGGCCTCCCGGAACTCCCCGATGATGGCGTCCACCTCGGCCTTGGACTTCTCCATCAGGTGGAATCCGCCGAAGACAAAATAGACGTCCTTGTTCGCCACGCTGCGGGCGTGCCTGACCATAACGGCGATCC
>JAUXEH010000459.1 GCA_030620655.1 Candidatus Aminicenantota bacterium
AAGGCGGGCCGCCGAGCGAGAAAGGGTGTCAGGAACCCTTTTCGCTGCGAAAAGGGTTCCTGACACCCTTTCTCGCTCGGCGGCCCGCCTTCGGTCAACTTGTGCCAGTTCGGCCCGTTGAGCCCCTTCTGCCCCTCGTCTGCCTCCACCACACGAGTCAGCCGGATCAGGCTCACCGATCCGGCCTCCTCCACCCAGGACGTCACCCGGTCCCGCCCGCAGACCGGCAGCAGCAACTTCAACTTCAACCACCCCAGCCGCCCTGTGATGTAGGCGTCGCGCAGCACCGGCTGGAACTCCAGGTCCCTGTCCAACTGGCGCAGGTAGGCCGACCACCTCGGACTCGCACCGAGCACCTCGTTGGCGTCGAAGGGGACCCGGAGGCGCCGGCAGAGCGTGAGCAGCCGTCCCGCCTGCCAGTCCAACGACTGGCGAAACATCGCCAGGTCCTGGAGCACCCTGTCCATCTCCGCCATCGTCCCGGCCTTCGTCGGGTCGGGGAGCTTGTCCAGCAGGCAGGGGGCCGGCTCGGGCAGATCCAGATCCTCCCCGTCGTCTTCGGGGGGCAGCTCGGGAAGTGGTTCCTTCCCTTCTACCTTGGGGACCAGACCCTTCAGGTCCACCGCCTTCCCGGCCATCTTGACTTCGGGCAGCTCGTCCATGTGGCCGCTGGCATACTCGGCGCACAGCCACTCCATCAGATTGGCCTTGCTCATCTTGCTGCCGTGGACCTTCTCGGCCATCTCCTCGCCCTGGCTCCACAAGTAGGTCACGTCCTCCGGCCTCCCCTCGATCGTCACCCCCTCCGTCTTCTCACCCTCGGAAGGGATCCCCTTCACCTTCTCCCGGTAGACCTTGACCACCTTCTTCAGCGTGCGCACCGTGTTGTTCTGGGCCAGGCGGACCCAGCGGGATTCCGTGTCGGGCTCCACGACCCCCCGCAGCGCCTCGACCTGGCTGATGCTCAGCACCCCGCCGTCCAGGGCGGCCGACACGAGCGGCATCTTCTCCAAAGTGGCGGCCAGGCCGGCCAGTTCGGAGGCCCGGGTGGCCGAGATCCCCAGCCAGTTCTCGGCGTAGGTGCGGTGGGACAACTCCCCCACGCGCATCGGATCGACGATGCCGTCGCGGACCCGGCGCAGGCCCTCGGCCAGGCGCCGGGAGATCTGTGTGTCGGCCAGGCGAAGGGCGAGGAGGGCGGCCTCTACCTGGGGGATGGCCTCCCGGCGTGGCAGGGAGCAGCCGAAGGGGTCCGAGATGCACCAGTGGGGGACCAGGAGGCGGACCTGGGGCGGCAGGCTGTCCGGGGCGGGAGGCACGAACCGTTGAAGGCTCCTGCGAGACTGCCGGTACTCGATCTCGAGGTTGCGCAGGGCCTCCGGGTCCAGCCGCTCCCCGAGCCTGGAGGCGCCGATCGGGTACTTCCACTTCGGAAGCGCCGGGATGCCGGCACGAGCCTTCCGCTCGGCCGGAAGTCTCGAGGCGCCGGTGGGGAGCTTCCACTCCGGCCGATCTTCCCGGACGAGGAACTCCTCCTCCGTGGCCTCGGGCCAGGGTACGGGCTCGGGCGGCGGCGGACAGACGTCCACACCGCCGGTATGCAAAGCAGATACTGGCACAGAATACAGTCCTGGAAGAGGGTAGGCAGGTCTCAGAACAGGATAAAGAGATTATACAACGAACCGGTGGGCGATGTCAAGCGCAAAGCGCGGAAAAAGCGAA
>JAUXEH010000175.1 GCA_030620655.1 Candidatus Aminicenantota bacterium
CAAAAGTCCCCAGGCGAATCGCCCGGGGACTTGCAGGTGCTTGGGGTGGGTAACGGGACTTGAACCCGCGGCCTTCGGAGCCACAGTCCGACGCTCTAACCAACTGAGCTACACACACCGTGTCTGTCTGGCACGCCCGGAGGGATTCGAACCCCCGACCTATGGATTCGAAGTCCATTGCTCTATCCAGCTGAGTTACGGTCGCACGGGGATTTTCCACAGTAGCAAGAGCAAAGAGGAAAACGGCTAGTCGTATAGTGAGGGGAAGAAGATTTTTTTTTATAAACGCTCCTTGAGGGACCTGAAATCGTGCTCATACTCGGCGATCAATCCCTGATCGGCAAAGCTGAAATACCGGTTGTCGCCGATGATGATGTGGTCGAGCACGCTGATCTGCATGGTATGAACGGCGAAGACCAGCTCACGGGTGATGGCTCGGTCACTCTCAGAGGGAGCGGGGTCTCCGGAGGGGTGGTTGTGCACGAAGATCAGCGAGGAGGCATGGTAGCGCAGCGCCGACTTGATGATCTCGCGCGGATACACCGCGCTGGAGTCGACCGTTCCCTCGGAAAACGTCTTTTCCTCCAGCACCTGGTTTTTGGCGTCCAGGAACATGACCTTGAACTGCTCCTGCTTGGCGTTCCTCAGGGAGTGGAAAAGATAATCGAACACTTCCTTGGAGGAGTGGCACACCGGCAGGCTGATCATGCGATCCTTGAGGAACCGGCGGGAAACCTCGTGTATGAGACGGATCCCGAACACGTTGTGCCGCCCGATCCCCCTGACCTCCTGAAGCTCCTCGGCCGGGGCCTCCAGCACCGCGCTCAGCGTCCTGAATCTGAGCATAGCCTCCTTGGCCTGCCGCTTGCAGTCGCGGCGGGGAGTTCCCAGGGTCAGCAGCAGCTCGATGACCTCGTAGTCCAGGAATCCACCGAGCCCGTTCTGTAGGAATTTCTCCTTCAGCCGGGACCTGTGCCCTTCGAGTATGTCCTGCTGATCTGCCATGGGGGTACTACAGAAGACGTTTGAGGGACACAAAAAATCACAGTCACCAGCAAATCCAGGCTCAGGCTGGATCGTCCAATCCATAGGTGTTGATCTTATAGCTGAGGATGCGCTCGGTGATGCCCAGGGCACGGGCGGCGCGGCTCTTCACACCACCGTTCTCCCTCAGGGTCTTGCGGATCTCTCTCGTCTCCAGAAGGCGAACCTTGTCCTTGAGGGAAAGCCCGGCCTGCTGTTCGTCTTCCTCGGGGGGCTCTGACAAGAAGAGCGGCAGGTCTCTGGAAACGATATCCGTTCCCTCGGCAAAAACCACGGCCCTTTCCACGATGTTCTCCAGTTCGCGGATGTTCCCGGGGAAGGGATAGCGCAGCAGCAGACCCATGGCCTCGGACGAAATTCCGGCGATGGACCTGCCTTCTCGCTGGGCATACTTCCGGATGAAATGATCCACCAACGGCGGGATATCTTCACGGCGCTCTCCCAGGCGGGGCACATGTATGCGGATGACGTTCAGGCGGTAATACAGGTCCTGGCGGAACGTTTCCGCTTTCATCATGGCCTCCAGGTCACGGTTGGTGGCGGCGATGATGCGGACGTCGGCCCGGATGGGGCGCGAGGATCCGAGCCGGTAGAACTCCTTTTCCTGGAGGAGCCGCAGCAGTTTGACCTGCAGATGAGGCGGGAGGTCCCCGATCTCATCCAGGAACAGCGTCCCCCCGGCAGCGGCTTCGAATTTTCCGATCCGGCGCTCGTGCGCTCCGGTAAAGGCGCCCTTTTCGGTGCCGAAGAGCTCGCTCTCGATCAAGGTTTCGGGCAGCGAAGGGATGTTGACCACCATGTAGGGGCCGTTCTTGCGGCGGGAGGAAAAATGGATGGACTTGGCCACCAGGTCCTTGCCGGTGCCCGTTTCCCCGGATATCAAGACGGTGGCGTTGCTGCCGGCTGCCTTCCCGATCAAACGGGCCACCTCTTCCATGTGGGAGGAGGTGAACACGAAGTTCCTGGCGCTGAAGCGCTCCTCCAGGGAATCACGCAGCACCGATACCTCCCTGCGCAGGGTCTGTCTTTCGAGGGCTCGCTTGATGACCAGCAGGAATTTATCGAAATCGATGGGCTTGACGATGTAGTCATAGGCCCCGTTTTTCAGGGCGGTCACCGCGTTTTCCACGTTGCCGTAGGCGGTCACCATGATGGGGGTGATAAGCGGGTTCTGCTTCAGCATGTCCTGGATGACCTCCAGCCCGTTCTCCTCGCCCAGCTTGTGGTCCACGATCGCCACATCCACCGGATAGGTGCGCAGGGTGGACAGGGCCTCGGCCCCGGTCGCCACATCGAACACCAGAAATCCCTCGCCCTCCAGGTGTTCCTTGATCAACCGCCTCTGAAGCGGATCGTCCTCCACAATGATCAGGCTGGCCTCTGACATGTCACTCTCCTGGAATCTCGATGACAAATTCCGCCCCGGCTCCCGGCGAGCTGTGGACGCGGATGCGCCCGCCGTGGGCCTCGATGATCTTCCTCGACAGATAAAGCCCGATGCCCAGGCCCTCCTGCTTGTTGCCGTAGAAAGGATCGAATATGTGCGGTAGGTCGCGGGGAGACACCCCGGCTCCCGAATCTCGGACCGAGATATGAACTTCTCTCTTCTGTCTTCGCCCCTTCAGGACGATCCGGCCCGCCGGGTCGGACTCGTGGGCGTTTTTGAGCAGGTTTAAAAGCACCTGCCACAGCAGCCCCCGGTCCGCGGTTATGGACACGGCCGCGCCGCTCTCGATCCTCACGTCCTCAGGCGGCCGCCCGTATTCTCTCAAGAAGGAATCCCGGGCCTCTTCGATCAGGTCATCCAGCTCAAATCGCTCCAGGTGCAGGCTGAGGGGCTTGAGCGCGGCGGAAAACTGGTCCACGATGCGCGAGATCTTACGAACCTCCGCTTTCCCCAACAGGGCATCCCGGCGCATTTGTTCCGGCGCCTTTTTTTCAAACAGGTCACACAGCAGCGACAGGCTGTTCAGCGGATTCTTGATCTCATGGGCCACTCCTGAGGTAAACGCCGAAATCTCTCTGAAGCGCTCCTTTTCCTGGGTTTGCTTCTCCAACTCGCGGGCTTTCTGCAGATAGCGGCCCTGCAGCCGGTACATCCCGATGAAGAAAAAAACGCCTACCCCGCATAGGCTCAGGAAGATGATCCAGAAGGTCTCCCGGGACCGGGAGAGCATGGTTTCCAGGCTGCTCAGGGAGTAACCGAGGTAGAGGAAATATGTCTCCCCATCCGGTCCGGAAAAGGAGGAAAAATGATTCAGGATCCGGCCGACAGGAGATTCCAGGACCCAGGAGCGCCGGGTCTCCGTTTCCTTGAGAGACAGGGGCAGGTATCCCTCAAAACGCGAGCTCCATCCCAGGATGTTCCGCTCTCCGTCCAGCAGGGCCATGAAATAGATGCTTTCCTCTCCGATGTAGAGGGGGAAGATCTCGCTCGCGGGAGTGTCTTCGGACAAGAAATGGGACACATGGTTGTTGAGGATCTCGGATGTGGCCTGAAGCTGCTCCTCCACCAGGTCTTCCACCCGGTTCCGGATGGTGTAGCGGTTCAGGTGGGAAGACACCAGAAAGAGGACCACAAGGCCCAGGAAGGGAAGCGATAAGAAGAGGAAAGGGCTCTGCCGCTTCACCCCCGGTCACCTCTTCCAGCGTCTTTTCTGACGGCCGGGGCCTCCTCTCCAATTGGGGAAGCCGTGTTTGTCCCGCACGGCCATCATCTCTCCTCGCAGCCGGACCTGGCGGGCCATGACCAGGTTCACCTTGCCCTCCGAGACCAGGGAGCCCATGATCCTCAACGACTCCCCCTGATGGAGGTCCTGCTCGAAGAACCAGGCCGGGCTTATCTCGACCGTGTACAGCTTCCCGGTCTTTTTCTCCTCCAGCACGACCGTCAGGAAGGCGGCCTTGTCCTGGTAGCGGGGTTCCATGACGATCTCGCGCACCGTACCGGTGATGTCCACCTCCCGGTCCACGTTGTAGAAGTGCTGCGGCTCCTGCGGGGAGGCGACAAGCACACACCACACAGCCAGCCCGGCCGCTGTTGCGAACAAACGATGCCTCAGCCTCATTGTTTCTCTCCCAAGAAGAGGTTCCATTCGATCCCCAGGGCCAGATAGTTGCCCTGCCAGTCGAAAAGAGGGTCATTGGAGCCGTTGTTGACGAAGTTATAGGTCAGCATCAGGGAAAAACGATGGAAATCTCTTGAAAACCGGACCTGCCAGTGATGGCGAGTGTCCTCCCGCCCGACACCGGTGGCGTTCCCCTCGTCATCCATGACCTCGACTCCGGGGAACTCCTTTTGGGAGAACCCGTACCCCAGCTTAGCCTGGATGTCCGCCGGAAGCAGAAGGGTGACCTGGGCCCCGAGTTCGTGTCCGGCCCAGGAAAAGCGGTCGTAGAAGGGATTCTCTACCATGTAGAACTCCCAGACATACATGAAGGGGTTTTCTCCGGACAGAGGCCACTGCTTGAGACCGGTGACCTGCACACCGATGTGGTCACCCAGCCCCTGGGCGACCAGGGCACTCAGCGCCAGGGTTTGGATTCCCTGGCCGCCTGTTTCTCCGCTCGCCTGAGGGAGTACGGGAGACAGGGAATCAGAACCGGCCGGCTTTCCCCGGCCCATTCCCTGGCCCATGCCTTGACCCATGCTCTGATCAATGTCCAGATCCGAATCCTCTCCGAACGTCTGGACATCTCCCTCGTCGAAGGGGTGAGGGTAATATTTAAATCCCCAACCCAGTCCGGCCTTGAGGGTCGTCCGCGACTGGAAGAACTTGTCCATCGTAACATTCAAAGACTGGCTGACATAATCGAACTGCGACCACCGGTAGTCCCGCAGGGTCAGGGCGTAGTCGGCCTTCAGTATGGATGTGGGGGTGAGGTATGACTTGAAGGCGCCGTATGCGTTGAGGGCCCCATAGTTGAAATCGCTGAACTCCGAACGGTAGAACGCGCCGCGGCCCGTCAGAGACAGGTACAATCCCGACGTTTCTCCGACCACCCAGACATGGTCCAGGCCCAGGTCCAGGATGGTATAGGTGAGGTCGGGATTTTCATACAGGTAGGAGAGGCTTCCTTCTGCAAACAGGGTGACGCCTCCCAGGTCCTTGTCCAGGGAAAAACCCAGGCTGGACACATGATCGGATTCGGAAAACGCGGTCTGGAAGAGATTGTCTGTCGCGTTCTGATTGAGAAACAATGTCAGCATGTCGGCCTGAAGATAGACGATTGCCGCCAGGAAATACACGATTGCCAGCCCGATCTTTTTCATGATCACGATCTAACCTGGATAATAGAAAAAGGGAGGGCCGGCACCAGGGCCGGCCCTCAAAGATTACTTTCCTCCGCGCCTGTTTCCGTTCCCTTTGGGTCCGGCTCCATCGCAGATCGAATTGCCCGCCTGGTTACGGAAGGAGCGGTTGTTCAGGCCGCTTCCATTCTGCCCCCGGAACGCATTCCGGTTAGCGAACGCGCCTCGATCCTGCTGCCCGCCTTGGCCGTTCTTGAAACCACTCCCGTCTTCGGGTCGTTCCCAGTCCGGGTCCTGGCTGTTGGGAATGCCGTCTCCGTCGTGGTCCCGGAGCTGGTCACAGATCCCGTCGCCGTTCTCATCCACGAACAGGAGGCGCGCCTGCGGCCGGTTCTCTGTCCAGCTGACACGGACCTCATTGCGGGATGCCTGGCTTTTCTGGGCCATCAGGGTCGATCCGAAACCTAGGGTCAGGACCATCCCTGCCACGGTAAGAATTTGAAAGTTACGCATTTGAAACTCCTTAATTGATTTCACCGTGACATAATGCAAAATCGGTGCCAATTCATATCTTTATTGTTTTCTGCAAGTTGCCCTATGCAAGCCAAAAGGGATTATAACATAAATGTCGAACTCATGACAAATTTGTAGGAGATTTCAACCGAATTTGGGAAGAAAAATAGTTCTGCGGAGGTCTAAAATGATGTAGTATTGAGATTCCCCACATTTTATCAAAGGAGAGAAAAGATGAAAAAAACATTGACCTTAATGTTGGCAGCCCTGGTATTGGTGTCCCTCACGGCATATGCGCTGGTGGATGTCAGCGGCACCTGGGAGATGACTCGAGAGGGCCGCGATGGTCCCATGACCTCGGACATCACCATCGAGCAGGACGGCAGCAAGATCACTGTCACCATGCCCGGTTTCAGGGGCGGTGATCCCATGACAGCAGAAGGCACCATC
>JAUXEH010000412.1 GCA_030620655.1 Candidatus Aminicenantota bacterium
AGTGGACGACCACAGCTTCACCCCCCGCGCCTACCATCTACGGCAAACTCGACTCGTGAATTATCCAGGTTAAATGAATAGTATACAAGTTATATACCTAGACTTCATCGGAATTCTCCGGTTTCCATCACAGTATGGGGTTGCGGGCGGCCGTGGTTTCGTCCAGCCGGCGCACGTAAGATCCGTGCGGGGCCTCTTTGAGAAGTTCAGGGTTTTCCCGAGCCTCCCGGCTGATGGACAGCATGGCCTCGATGAAGCGGTCGAGGTCCTCCTTGCTCTCTGTCTCGGTCGGCTCGATCATGAGCGCACCCGGAACGATCAGGGGAAAGGACATGGTAGGCGGGTGGACATCGTAATCAATCAGGCGTTTAGCGATGTCGATGTTCTGCACACCATGCGGCTTCTGGAGCTTGTCGGAGAACACACATTCGTGCATGGTCGGTGTCTCGTACTGAAGATGGTACTCCCCTTCCAGACGTTTGCGGATGTAGGTGGAATTCAAAACGGCGATCTCCGCCACCTCCTTGATCCCTTCCGGGCCCAGGGTCAAGATGTAGGCCAAGGCCTTGGCGGCAACCAGGAAATTCCCGTAAAACGCCCGCACCCTACCGATGGTCTTGGGCCGGTCGAAATCGAATCCGTAGCCGGACTCGTGTTTGGTGATGACGGGCACAGGCAGATAAGGCTCCAGCAGTGCCTTGACCGCCACCGGGCCGGAGCCGGGGCCTCCCCCGCCGTGCGGCGTGGAAAACGTCTTGTGCAGGTTGAGGTGGATGACATCCACGCCCATGTCACCGGGCCGGCACACGCCCATGAGCGCGTTCATGTTGGCCCCGTCCATGTAGACCAGGCCGCCCCGGCTGTGCACGAGCTCGGTGATGCGGCAGATGTCCCTCTCGAACACCCCCAGCGTGTTGGGATTGGTGACCATCAAGGCGGCCACGTCCTCGTTCATCACACGGTCCAGGTCCTCCAGGTCCACCGTACCCGCCTCGTTGGACTTGATCTCCTGAACCTGGTAGCCGCAGATGTGGGCGCTGGAGGGATTGGTGCCGTGGGCCGAATCCGGGATCAGGACGACCTTGCGAGGATCTCCCCGCTCTTCCAGGCAGGCCCGGATGAGCATCATGCCCACCAGCTCGCCCTGGGCAC
Source organism: Candidatus Aminicenantota bacterium (assembly GCA_030620655.1). Taxonomy (GTDB): domain Bacteria; phylum Acidobacteriota; class Aminicenantia; order Aminicenantales; family Aminicenantaceae; genus JAUXEH01. Next base: position 1,153 of record JAUXEH010000412.1, read on the forward strand.
CGGCCGAAGGCTGGAGGCTCACGGCATCCAGACCCGTGATGTCTTTCAGAGAGTCTTCCAGGTCGTGGATGATGGCCAGGTTCCCCTGAATAAGCTCCACCGCGGCCGCAGGATGGACGCCGGCCAGCCCGGGCAGGGCCGCGATCTTCTCGTTCACCTTGGGATTGTACTTCATGGTACAGGAACCCAGGGGATACATGCCGATGTCGATGCAGTAATTGGCCTGTGAGAGGCGTGTAAAATGGCGGGCCACCTCGATCTCGGAAACCTCGGGGAAACCCTCGACATCCTGCCTGACGGGGAGGGATTCGAGCAGTCCTTCCTGCTTGGGCACGTCCAGCTGCGGGAGCTTGAATGCCTTTTTCCCGGTACCGCTCAGCTCGAAGATCAACGGTTCGCGGATCATGACAAGGCCTCCTTCAGGGAGGAAGCCAGCCGGTCTATGTCTTCCTTGGCATGGGTCTCGGTCACACACACCAGGGCGCAGTTTTCAAGTTCCGGATAATCCCCGGCCAGATCGAGGCCGCCGAGGATCATGCCCTGCCTGAGCTTGGATTCGATCTCCCTCCAGGGGCGATCGAATTCGAGCACGAATTCGTTGAAGACCGGGCCGGTGAATCTGGCCCGTACGCCGTCGATCGCGGTCAATGTGTTTCGCGCATAGGCGGCTTTCTGGAGGTTGAGCTCGGCCAGCTCGCGCAGCCCGGTCCTGCCCAGGGATTCGAGGTAGATAGTGGTGCGCAGCAGGCAGAGCGCCTGGTTGGTGCAGATGTTGGATGTGGCTCTCTCCCGGCGGATGTGCTGCTCGCGCGTGGAGAGCGTCAGAACGAATCCCGGGTTGCCGTCCACATCCTTGGTCTCCCCGGCGATACGGCCTGGCAGCTGCCGGATGAGCTTCCGGCCGCAGGCCATGAATCCCAGGAGCGGCCCCCCGAAGCTCAGGGGGATCCCGAAGGATTGGGCCTCGCCGGTCACGATGTCCACGCCCGAGGCACCGGGTGGCTCCAGGAGCCCCAGAGACACGGCCTCGGTCACCACGGCGATGGACAGGGCCTGGTGATCGTGCATGAGTCCGGACACGGCCCGGACATCCTCCACCACCCCGAAGTAGTTGGGTGACTGGAAGATGACGGCCGTGACATCCTCATCCAGATGTTTTTCCAGACCCCGGAGATCCAGCCGGCCATCGCTCGTGTATCCCAGTGTCTCGGCGGTGATCCCCTCTAGGTTGCGAATGTAAGTATCAATGGTCTGCCGGTACTGGGGATGAAGAGAGCTCGCGATCAGGATCTTGGTCTTGCGGTTCAGGCGGTTGGCCATGAGCACGGCCTCCGCCGCTCCCGAGGCCCCGTCATAAAGCGATGCA
>JAUXEH010000196.1 GCA_030620655.1 Candidatus Aminicenantota bacterium
TAGTCGCCCTGGAACACGACCTCGGCGGGGCCGGTCTGGTAGACCTTGTCGCTGTCCCATTCGACCATGAGCTGTCCCATGCTGGTGCGCACCGTGAGCTTCTTGTCCGTCAGGTTTTTGAGGATGGAGGCCACGGCAGCGGCACAGGACCCGCTGCCGGAAGACAGCGTCTCTCCCACGCCGCGTTCCCAGAAGAGGACCTCGATCTCCTTCCGGTTCAGCACGCGGATGAATTCGATGTTGATGCGGTTGGGGAAGAAGGGATGGAACTCGATCTCATATCCCAGCTGATGCCATTCGATGCGGGCCGGGAACCGATCGAAGAAGATGTCACAGTGCGGGTTCCCCAGTGAGACCAGGGTGGCGGGATAGGTCTTGCGACTGATGGACAGGGGGTAGTCGATGACCTGGTCATGCTTGGTCCCGTCGTCGAAAGGGATGTCCCGGGACCCGAACTTGGGGATTCCCATGTCGATCTTGATCTGGAACAGGTTGTTCTTCTGCTCGATAAACCTGCATTCCCGTTCGCCCACGGTGGTGGAGAACAGGATCTGGGGCGCCTCGATCTTTTTTTGGTGGTAGAGGTAGGCGGCCGCGCACCTGAGCCCGTTCCCGGAGATCTCCGGCTCGGTGCCGTCGGCGTTGAATATGCGGAAGTTGACCAGTCCCTGGTCCTTGTCCCTGATGGATATGAGGAGGACCCCGTCCGCTCCTACTCCGGTGTGGCGTTCACAGAGGAGGCGGGCCAGGGCCTCCTTTTCCGTAAGTCCCGGTGCATCTTCTTCGTCGATGATTAGGAAATCGTTTCCGAGAGAATGGATCTTGGTGAATTTCATTCAGGTATCCTGAGGGTGACGATGAAATCCTGTGTTCTCCCTCTCCCTCTTCCTTCTCTCCGGACGCTCAAGAGGACCGCCTGACCGGGCTTTTTCTTGTCGATGATCTTCTCCAGGTCTTTCACGGTCTCCATCTTCTGCCTGTCGGCTTCCAGGATCAGGTCGCCCATCTTCAGGCCCTTCCGCTCCGCTTCGCTGTTGGGTTTGATCTCCGTGATTACGAGCCCCTCGGTCGAGCTGTAGCCGTACTGGCGGGCGATGCGCGGGGTCATATCCGTCACGCCCAGCCCCAGTTCCGTTCCTGAGGCGGCCTCGGGCTTTTCCGGCTCGCTCTCGAGCTTTTCGCCGATCTTGACCTCGACCGTGCGTTCCTTTCCATCCCGGACGACGGTCATGTCGGCCTTGGTGCCGGGTTTGATCTCGGCGATCCTGAAGGTCAGGTCATTGGAGTCATCGACCGGCACGCCGGCCACGGCCGTGATGACGTCGTATTTCTGGAGTTTGGCCTTGTCTGCGGGCGAACCTTCTTCTACCGAGTATATCCAGGCTCCCTTTGCCTCATTGACCTCGAAGGTCTCCTTGATGTCTTCGGTGATGGCATAAACGCTGACACCCAGCCATCCGCGGATCACGCGGCCGTTTTCCTTGAGCTGGGCGATGACCTTCTTGGCCAGGTCGGACGAGATGGCGAAGCCGATGCCGATGTTCCCCCCGGTGGGCCCGAAGATCAGCGTGTTGATCCCGATCACCTCACCCGCCATGTTGAGCAGGGGGCCGCCGCTGTTGCCGCGGTTGATGGCGGCATCGGTCTGGACGAAATCCTGGTAGGGGAGATTCAGGTCCGGGAAAAGCCGCCCCTTGGCGCTTACGATGCCGGCGGTCACGGTGTGGTTGAGACCCAGGGGATTGCCGATGGCCACCACCCACTCCCCGACCTTGAGCGCTTCGGAGTCCCCCAAGTTGACATGGGGGAAATCCTTGCCCTTGACCTTGATCAGGGCCAGGTCGCTCTCCGCATCCGTCCCGATGATCTCCGCCTTGTATTCCTTGCCTTCCAGGGAGAGCACCCTGATTTCAACAGAGTGTTCGACCACATGGTTGTTGGTCACGCAGTAGCCGTCGTCGCTGATGAAAAAGCCCGATCCCGAGGACCTCGAGTGGCGCTCCTGTTCGCGATCTTCCGGCTCATCGAAGAAACGTCTCCAGAAATCCTCGAGCGGTGAGTCGAAGAAGCCGCGCACCTGGACCTTCTCGACTTTCTCCGCTTCGATGTACACCACGGCCGGGCTGATGCGCGCGGCGATATCGGCAAAATTCAGGTTGGTCCTCACTGCCTGGGCCGCAGGGCGGTCCGCGGCATATAGGCGGGAGGACAGCTCCGGGCCGGACTGCAATCCCTGGGATACCTGAGGGACATCTTCTGTCTGGGGATAGTTCATGAACACAAAGGCGGCCAGCATGAGGCCGGCTATAAAGCTCGTCAGCGCGATAATGACCGAGGTTTTTCTCATATTACTCTCACTCCTTAAGACACTAAATTAGCATACTGGTGGTGAAAATTCAATTCACCCACCTTTGTATAACTCATTTTTCCCTGAAGCGTTGCCGTGGAGAGGGACGGCTTGACATTCGTGGTGGATGCGAAGACAATCTGGCCTGAAAAGAGGCTGTCGTGATAGAAATGGAAAAGGGCATCCTGATCGTTTTCGAAGGCATCGATGGGGGGGGAAAGACCTCGCAGGCCGAGCGGCTGCTCGAAACCCTCGTGGAGAAGGGCTTCGATGCCGTCTACTTCAGGGAACCCTCGGACAGCCGCTGGGGGAGGATCATCCGGGAAAAGGCCGTGCAAAACGATTCCCTGACTCCGGACGAGGAACTGGACCTCTTCCAGAAAGATCGGCGGGAGAATGTCGAGAAGAACCTGAAACCCGCGCTGGCGTCCCGCAGGGTCGTGATCCTGGACCGCTATTATTTCTCGACCATGGCCTATCAGGGCGCCAAGGGCCTGGATCCGGGTCTGATCCGGGAAACGAACGAGAGCTTTGCCCTCCCCCCCGACCTGGTCTTCATCCTGGATGTGGACCCGGGCGAAGGATTGAAACGCACGGAGGGGCGCAAACAGCGGGACCTCCTGTTCGAGCGGGAGGACTATCTGGCCAAGGTCCGGGACATCTTCCAGGGCCTGCAGGGTGACGAATTCTTCCACCTCGATGCGCTCAGACCCATGGAAGACGTGGGGGAGGACATAAGCCGGATCGCCCTGGATTTCCTCGAGTTTTTCATCACCGGAGGCTGAGACTCCCCGTGCTGCCTGCGGTCCCGGTAGACCGTCCCCGGGAATTTTGCTATAGTTGACACCTGATGTCCGAGGAGAAAAAGCTGGTTGTAAAGGTCCCGAAGCTTTCTCTTAAAAAGCCTAAATGGCCCAAGCTGCGCCTGCCCATCAAGGACCGGAAGAAATTCTTCAAGACCGCTTTTTTGGTGCTCCTGTTTGTGGCGGCCTGCGGGCTGGGGACCGCGGTCGGTGTTTTCCGGGCCATCATGACCAACCTTCCCGACATCGCCCAACTGGCCGAATTCGAGCCGGGGATCATCACGTATATCTATGCCGACGACGGCACGGTGGTGGGTGAGTATGCGCTGGAAAAGAGGATCAAAGTCACCCTGGCCGATATCCCCGACAACCTGAAAAACGCTATCATCGCGACCGAAGACCCGCGTTTCTACAGCCACCACGGGATCGATTTCCTGGGCATGCTGCGGGCCCTCAAAGAGAACGTACGGCTCATATTCACGCCCCACAAGCTGCATGGCGGCAGCACCATCAGCCAGCAGCTCGTTAAAAGACTCTACCTGCACCCCAAACAGACCATCCGGCGCAAACTCAAGGAGATGATCCTGGCCATCCAGCTGGAGCAGCGCTACTCCAAGGATGAAATCCTGACCATGTACTGTAACCAGTTCGACCTGGGAGACGGACGCGTGTATGGGGTGGAGGCGGCAGCCCAGCTGTATTTCGACAAGAGCGCTGCGAATCTGGACCTGGCGGAGGCCTCCATGATCACCGGGATATTCCGGGCCCCCAGCCGCTATTTTCCTTACCGGAACTATGACGATGCGCTGGGCCGGCGGAACCACGTCATCAACCGCATGGTGTCCGAGAGCTACATCTCAAAGGAAGTCGGGGATGAGGCCCGCTACCAGCCGCTCAACATCCTACCCCTGCACCGCGGCGACTCGGATTTTGCCGGCTATTTCCTGGAAGAAGTCCGCAAATATCTCTATGACAGCTACGGCATGAAGGCCCTGTACAGTGATGGTCTCAGGGTCCACACCACCATAAACCTCGCCTATCAGAAGTGGGTGGAAGACGCGGCGCACCGGCAGCTGCACGTTCTGGACAAGCGGCAGGGGTGGAGGGACGACAAGCCCAACATCCTGGAATCTGAGTTGGAGATCGAGAGCCTGGAGGAGCTGGTAGAGCCGATCTGGGACGAGCGGGCACGGAAGACCTGGATGTCGAGCTGGCGGCGGCCCGAGTTCGAAGTGGGACTCATCATCGAGGCCGTGGTCCTCGAGGTCACCCGCTCCAATGCCAAGTTCAAGGTCAAGGAATATACCGGAGAGATCACGAACCAGGGCATCGGATGGACGAAGGCCCGGAATCTCAACGCCCTGATCGAGCCGGGTGACGTCATCCACGTGAAAATCAAGAGTTTTGATCCGGAGAAGCTGACCCTGACGGCCGAGCTGGACCAGGAGCCCAAGTTGGAGGTCGCGGTCCTGGCGATCGAGCCCCAGACCGGCCAGATAAAGGCCATGATGGGCGGCTACTCCTTCCGGCGCAGCAAATGGAACAACGCCACCCAGGCGATGCGTCAGGCCGGATCTGTCATCAAGCCTATCCTCTACACCGCCGCCATCGATACCGGGGCCATGACCACGGTCACTCCGTTCGTGGATGAGCCCGTGGAGTTCGAGGATAAGTGGTCGGGGGAGATCTGGGCTCCTCCCAACTACGACGGCAGGTACAAGGGACGCGTCACCCTTCGTCAGGGAATCGAAGAATCCCGCAACATCGTCACCGCCAAGATGCTGAGGGACATCTCGCCCAATCTGGGCGTGGATTACTGCCGTAAGTTCGGCATCACCTCGACCGTGTATCCGTATCTTTCGCTGTCACTCGGGGCGTTCGAGGTGAAGATGCTGGAGCTGGTGTCCGCCTTTACCGTGTTCCCCAACAGCGGCGTGCGGGTCACGCCGTATTTCATCTCCCGGATCGAAGACAGGGACGGGAACATCATCGAGGAGCACGTGGCCGAGTCCGAGGAGGTCATCTCTCCTCAGGTGGCCTACATCATGACCTCGCTGATGCAGGGGGTCATACAGCGGGGGACCTCACAGGGGGTCCGACATCTGACCCGATACAAAGAACTGGCAGGGAAAACGGGCACCACGGACGACTGGGCAGACGCCCGGTTCATGGGATTTTCTCCCTCTCTATGTGTGGGTGTGTGGATCGGGCATAGCGCGGGACGGGTGACCATCGGGGAGCGCCAATCCGGTGCGGTGGCGGCCCTTCCCATATTCACCGAATTTTTCACCAAGCTGATCGAGGAAGAGGCCAGGATCGCCAAGGAGAACGACGAAGAGTATGTCATCGAAGAGTTCCCGCGACCGCCCAACCTGGAGTACGTCCAGATCGACCGCAAGACCGGCCTCTTGCCCACGCTGGTATGCCTGCCCCAGTTTATCATCACGGAGGTCTTTATGCCGGGTACGGCGCCCAACCGGTTTTGTTCGAATGAGGATCATCTTATGACGTACGATTATTACGAAATCCTCAAACAAAAGCGGGATTGATTTATAGGGCGATCTCGGCGCGTTGTTTTCATCGGAACCCATTCGCTGTAGCTCAACTACAGCTCATGCGATTCCTCTTCGACACCACACCAATCTAGCCCCCTAAATCAATCCCGCTGTTCACCTAACAAAATTCACTACAGCTCATGAATTTTCTGCTTATTGTCGCAGCA
>JAUXEH010000317.1 GCA_030620655.1 Candidatus Aminicenantota bacterium
CTCTTCAAGAACCTGTTCGTGTCCATCTCCGAGGAGATGGGTGCCGTGCTGGAGCGCACCGCGCTCTCGCCCAACATCAAAGAGAGGCGCGACTTTTCCTGCGGCCTGTTCAACCACCGGGGCGAAACCTTTGCCCAGGGATCACACATCCCGGTCCACCTGGGAGCCATGCCCCTGTCGGTCCAGGCCGCACTCAAGGCCCTGGACTTCGAGCCGGGAGACATGGCCCTGCTCAACCACCCCTATCAGGGAGGAACCCACCTCCCGGACGTGACCTGCATATCTCCGGTCTTTGTGGACAAGACCCTCCGCTTCTTCGCCGCCAACCGAGCCCATCATTCCGACATCGGGGGGATGACGCCGGGGTCCATGCCCTTGGCCTCGGAAATATTCCAGGAAGGCATTATCATTCCCCCCCTAAAGATCCGTAAAAAGGGCAGATTGAACCACGAGTTTCTCGAACTGCTGCTGTCCAATGTGCGCACACCGGAAGAAAGGCGCGGAGACCTCATGGCCCAGATGGCGGCCAATCACAAAGGGGTGTTGCGGCTGGAAGAAGTGATCCGGAAGCACGGCCTGCGCAAGATCCAGCGCTATTCCCGCCTCATCCAGGACTATACGGAGCGGATTCTGCGCGAGACCTTAAGAGCCGTCCCGGACGGCTCCTACCACTACACGGATTATCTGGATGACGACGGCCTGTCCACAACCCCGATCCGGATAGGCGTAGAGATAACCATCCGGGGCGACGAAGCCACGGTCGATTTCCGGTCCTCCGACCCTCAGACCCGGGGTGGAGTCAACGCCAACTCGGCTGTCACACTCTCCGCGGTGCTGTACGTGTTCCGCTGCCTGGTGGAGGATGACATCCCCTTCAACACCGGGCTCATGCGGCCGATCCGTCTCGTACTTCCGGAAAGATCAGTTGTCAACGCGGCCTTCCCGGCCGCTACCGCCGCAGGCAATGTCGAGACATCGCAGAGGCTGGTGGATGTGCTGCTGGGGGCCTTGGCCCAGGCCGTCCCCGATCGGATCCCGGCTGCCAGCTCAGGCACCATGAACAATGTCACCTTCGGGGGCCTGGACCCCGAGAGGCTGACATGCTTTGCCTACTACGAGACCATCGGCGGGGGCATGGGCGCAGGACGCGATTTCGACGGCCTGAGCGGGGTCCATACCCACATGACGAATTCACTCAACACGCCCCTGGAGGCACTGGAGAACTATCTGCCGGTGAGGATACGGCGTTACGGGATCCGTCCCAGCTCCGGAGGAAGGGGAAGACACCGAGGGGGGAACGGGATTGTCCGTGAGTATGAATTCTCCGTCCCGACACAGGTCTCCATAATGTCGGAGAGACGACGGTTCGCTCCCTACGGCCTGGAAGGCGGACAGGACGGGAAAAAAGGCAGGAACATCTTGATCTCAAAGGGGAGGAAAAAGATCCTGCGCTCCAAGGTCAACCTGGAGGTCGGAGCGGGCGATGTGCTGCGCATCGAAACTCCGGGAGGTGGAGGATATGGCCGGAAAACGTAGGAAGATCTCCTTCGGCCCCGGCTTCCTGGTCACGGCGGCGTTTATCGGACCTGGTACCATGACCACCTGCACCCTGGCCGGCGCCCGTTTCGGCTTCGCACTCCTGTATGCCCTGGTTTTCGCCACCGTCACCACGCTTTTTCTCCAGGAGATGACCGGCCGGCTCAGTCTCGGATCCGGACAAGATTTAGGGCAGGCCCTGCGCACTTTTCCCCGACGGCTGCTGACCCGGCTCGTCTACACGGTGTTGACTCTCTCCGCCATCACCTTCGGATGCGCCGCCTACGAAGCCGGGAACATCACCGGCGGGGCCATGGGCCTCGAGATCCTGACACCCCTGCCCTATCGCATCTGGGTGGTCCTGATCGCCCTGGCTGCGCTCCTGCTCCTCAGCCAGAAGAGCTACAAGGTGGTGGAGAAGACCCTGATCTGCCTCGTATTCCTGATGAGTCTCGCCTTCCTGACCACGGTCGTCATTGTGCGGCCCTCCCTTTCCGCGGCCCTTTCCGGCCTGCGGCCAACTATCCCCCCGGGGTCCCTGATCCTCCTCCTGGCCCTGGTGGGCACCACGGTGGTCCCGTACAATCTTTTTCTCCACTCCGCCGCGGTGAAACAGAAATGGAACAGCCCGTCTCAGCTTCCCGAGGTCAGGAGAGACCTCTTCGTTTCCATCGGCCTGGGGGGGCTCATCTCAGCCGCCATCGTGATCACAGCGGCCGTGGCTTTTTTTTCCCAAGGAGAAACCGTGGAAAAGGGCATCCACATGGCCCAACAGCTGAAACCCCTGTTCGGGTCCGCGGCCCAGGTTCTCTTCGGCCTGGGATTCTTTGCTGCCGGCCTCAGCTCGGCCGTAACAGCCCCCTACGCTGCCGCCTTCGCCTCTTCCGGGATCCTGGGATGGGAGAGAGGCCAGGACTCGATAAAATTCCGGGCGATCTCGGCGGGGGTCATCCTCATCGGCTGCCTGGTTTCCCTGCTCGGCTTCAATCCCCTCTCCGTGATCATCTTCGCCCAGACTGCCAATGGGGTCATCCTCCCCGTGGCCGCCGTATTCCTGCTGCTGGTCCTGAACAACCGGGAAAAGATGGGAGACCTGGCTAACACCTGGATGCAGAACCTGATCGGCATCGTCATCACCTTGATCGTATCCGCCCTGGGGATCTGGAGCCTGCTCCGGCTCCTTCCCCCGTTCAAGTGAGCAGGCACCCTGAACCGTATACCCCTCAATCCAGAGCCTGGGTCACGGCCGCCCGGGCGTGCAGGGCGGTGGTGTCATACAGGGGCAGCTCGTAATCCTCCTGGTTGACGATCAAAGGGATCTCGGTGCATCCCAGGATGACTCCCTCGGCCCCCCGGGCCGCCAGGCCATCGATGATCCTCCGGAACGTATCCCGCGAAGCACTTCGGATCTCACCCAGACAGAGTTCGTTATACAGGATGCCGTGTATGACCTTCCGCTCCTCCTCCTCCGGGATCAGTACGGAAATCCCATGCCTGTCCTGGAGCCGTCCTCTGTAGAAATCCTGTTCCATGGTGAACCGGGTTCCCAGCAGCCCCACGGCCTTCTGGCCCCGGGCATGGATGGCTTCAGCCGTCACATCCACGATGTGCAAAAGGGGAATGTCTACGGACTCTTCCACCGCCTCCGCCATCATATGCATGGTGTTGGTGCAGATAAGCAGGAGATCGGCCCCTCCCCGCTCCACACGTCGGGCCGCATCCACCATGACTTCTGTGGCCGCATCCCAGTCACCCTGATGCTGGAAGCGCTCGATCTCTTCGAAATCCACCGAATACATAACACACTTGGCCGAATGGAATCCTCCCAGGCGTTCTTTGACGGCCTCGTTGACGATCCTGTAATACTCGAGCGACGACTCCCAGCTCATCCCGCCGATCATTCCAATGGTCTTCATAGGGCCTCCTGCGCGGTTTTCCTTCATTCTATAAAAAAATGGGGACCGGCACAAATTTTGGTGCCTGCCCCTTTTCTCTTCCAACGTTTTTTCTTATGATAGCGGCATGGAGACGCGCTCCAACAAGAGCTACGGGCTGGTGAGGCAGCTGGGCCTGTTCGATTCCACCATGGTGATGGTCGGGATCGTGATCGGCTCCGGGATCTTCCTCACGACCGGCATCATGGCCAAAACCCTTCCCTCCGCCGGGTGGATCCTGC
>JAUXEH010000370.1 GCA_030620655.1 Candidatus Aminicenantota bacterium
CGGACAGATGGTCTATTTCCCGGCCCGGTTTTACGCCGGCCAGGAGCTCTACCGGTTCATCCTGCCGGGGAGCCGGCTCGTCGGCTACTTCGGGCCTGTGCGCGGCCTCGATCCCTCGGTCCGCTTCTTGGCCATGGACCTGCCGATAGGGAGAGAAATGCCCATCGATTATAGGGTCATCGATCAGATCGCGCACCTCAGGTCCCGCCATTCCCCGGAGCAGATCCGCGCCATCCTGCTGCAGGGACGCTTCGATCTCCTGGTCAACCGGCTGGTCCTGGTGGAACGCTTGGAACGGAAAAAGCTGGAATAATCCGGAATTATATGGGTCGCCTAGCGTGCTGGAGGTGGCATAACTGACTCGCGCCTGGAGAATGTGAAACATATTCGCAAGGAGTTGCCATGACCGATCTACGCTTGCATGTGGTGCTGGTTGAACCGGAGATTCCCCAGAACACGGGCAGCATCGCACGGACCTGTGCGGCCCTAGGCGTGCCCCTGCACCTGGTAAAGCCCCTGGGCTTCTCCCTGGACGACCGGTATCTCAAGCGGGCCGGCCTGGATTATTGGCATCTGGTGGATATCGTGCACCACAAGAGCCTGGCGGAGTTTCTGGACTCAACCCAGGGCGCGGATCTGAGATTCATCACAAAAAAAGCCGCACGAAGCTACGATTCGATCGACTTTTCCGGAGAGATCTACCTGGTCTTCGGCAAGGAGACCGCCGGGCTTCCGGAAGAGATCCTGAAGAACAACCAGGACAGGTGCTATCGGATACCCATGAGAAGCGAGGCCCGCTCCCTCAACCTCGCCAGCGCCGTGTCCATCGTGGCCTACGAGGCCTGCCGCCAGAACGGCTTCGACCGCCTAAAGCTGGACGGGAGCGAGGAATTCAGCTGACCCGCTCGTTTTATTCTCCTGCCGCCACCAGTCGTGTGGTGATTTCCCGGAGGGTTTCAAGGTCTTCCGGATCCGTGAATTGGAGCGCCCGGTTGAACATCCGCACGGCACGTTTTTTTTCACTCTGGGATATCCTATCGGCGATCGCCAGGAACACACGGGTCGCTTTTTGCTTCAACTCGGGATCAAGGTCTTGATAATCCCGCATCACCGGGTCGAGGTTCTTACAGTAGGGAGCGATTTCAGGCAGGGAGTTCGGGTTGGCTAAAATGGCCAGCCCTTCGAGGGCCTGCTTCTTGTAATTGATATTCGGCGCCCTGTCCAGGATGGTGTGATATTTTTCCAGAGCCTCCGATGTTTGGCCCTTCTTCAGAAAGCGCCGGGCAGACGACAGCATGGCGGCCGCCTCCTTCGGCGTCATGAGTTTGCCCTTCTTGACACCTCGGGCCGGGTCGATCCCATCTTCTCGGATGACTTCGATGAAATTTACGATCGGCACTTTGCCGATTCCGGGATTATCCGCCCCAGGCTGAAATTCGATGATCAGAACGTTTTCCACGGGCACACCCGTTATGGATTTCACTACAGCCTGGTTCTCCGGTCCGGCTTGGGCACGGATATCAAAAGCCTCGAGCCTGCAGGTGCCCTGCAGCTTGACGTCAAACACCCTCTGCCCCTTGCGATCTTCAGCCGGGGCCTTAAAACCGAGTCTCACCGTATACACTCCGGGTTTTTCACCCCATACCTCGTCGATAAGAGCCATCTCAAAACGGGTGGCGCCGAGGGCGCCCGAGGTAAAAAGCCAGGGCCTTTTTGTCCCGGCTATGGATTTGTTCCGATAGTCGGCATTGAAATACCCCATTCCCGGTAAAAGGTTTTCGTTCAAAGCGAACTTCACGCCGTAATCGGGATAGTGGTTATGGGTGTAATTGGTGTCGGGATTAGGATAGGCGAACCAGACGGTGCCCTCATCATCCTTCAAGTCGGAGGATGCCCCCAGGTTCACGGCCCAATGCTTGACCGGGGTCATGGGGCCGTGGGCGATGTAAACCGTCCCCTTCTGCCAGCGGCCGGGTTTGTGCTTCAGCACTAACGATCCCCGTAACGGAAAAGAACAGGTACAGCCGGCACTGGCTTCGGGAAAGAGCAGAACACCGCCGGCAGGAATCATGTTGATCCAGCAGCCGGGCCGGATTCCCCCGAAGAGGGCTACCCCATTGTCATTTTCAAAGTCCATAATCGCGGCACATGCGGAGCGGTAAAAGAGCATGGAGGCCGACGCCGAGGAGATGGCGCAGGTGTGGCCCGGGCGCAGATACTCGAAAGGCACGCTCTGCCCGCTTATGGGGTGGATGCGGGAGAGGATCGCTCCGGTGCGGAGGTCGCAGACGCGCGGCTCGATGAAGACCCTCTCTCCCACGATCACCGGACGCGTGCGGTAATTGTTGGGATGAGACCACAGGACCTCACCGGTCTCTGCATCCAGGGCGGTGATCCGCTTCCAGCGCAGAGCGCCCGATTCATGCCGCCACCAGTCATGGCTCCCCATGTTGGAGAAAAACAGCAGCACGCCGTTATGGCAGGCCGAGGCCAGGGCATCCCCTCCACAGCCGGTAAAGTCCAGGGTCCTTTGCCAAACTTGCCGGCCCGTGTCGATGTCCAGGGCAACCACGGTCCGGAAGTCATGATCCTTCCAAGGCACGGGGAATTCCTTGCTTGCCACATAAATCCCCGTCTCGATCAGGCGGCGTGTTTCCTGCTGTGCCCGATTCCTCTGTGACACAGAAATCACACTCTCCGCGAAGAAGATCTTTCCATTCCCCTTGCTGATGGAGATGTGTGCGATCCGTTTTCCCGGATACTGCCAGTTCAGCTGCCCGGTCTCCGCATCCATGGCGAAGACCACATCACTGACCATCAATCTGTCGGTCAATGCACCTTCCTTGACCTGATAATTTTCCCAATCGGGAAAATCCGTCATGAGCCGCCACAGGACTCCCGATCTCTTGAAATCTTCTATGAGCCCTTCATCCGGCTGGGGATATTTGCTTCGCAGGGCCTCATACTGGTCCAGGTACTCGACAGGGATCTGTTGGGGGGGTCTCCATTTCCCGTTGTCCACCACGGCTTCATAAAAAGCGAG
>JAUXEH010000445.1 GCA_030620655.1 Candidatus Aminicenantota bacterium
GGACGAGCCCAGCATCGGCCTGCACGCCCGGGACAACCAACGCCTGATCGAGATCCTCCGGTCGCTCAAGGACGTGGGGAACACGGTCATGGTGGTGGAGCACGACCCGGAGATCATCCGCTCGGCCGAATACCTGATCGACCTGGGACCTGGGGCCGGCGAGCACGGCGGGGAGGTCTTGTTCAGCGGGAGCATGCGGGATTTCCTCAAGGCGCCCGATTCTTTGACCGCCCGCTACATACGAGGGGAGATATCGATCCCGATTCCGGAAAAGCGCCGCAAGCCCCAAGGCTTCGTGTCCATCAGCGGTGCGCACAAACACAACCTCAAGAACATCGACGTCAAGATCCCACTGCAGGTCTTCACCTGTGTGACGGGGGTGTCCGGCTCCGGCAAGAGCTCGCTGCTCTTCGATGTCCTTTACCAGGGTTGGCGGGGCAAGTCGGACGACGGGTTTAAGGCGATCGAAGGGAAAGACCGGGTGGACACCGTGATCATGGTGGACCAGTCGCCGCTATCCGCCTCCCCCCGCTCCATCCCGGCCACCTACACCAAGGCCATGGACGAGATCCGCACCCTGTTCAGCCAGACCCGGGAGGCCAAAGCACAGGGATACCGGCCGGGCTTCTTCTCCTTCAACACCTCTGGGGGCCGCTGCGAGCACTGCAAGGGGGCGGGCCAGCAGATCGTCGAGATGCAGTTCCTGTCCGACGTGGTCCTGCGCTGTGAGGCGTGCAAGGGCAAGCGCTTCAAGAGAGAGATACTGGAGGTCAAGTACAGCGGCCGGAACATCGACGATGTCCTCAGGATGAGCATTGAAGAGGCCCTCGAGTTCTTCCGGGAGCAGCCGCGGATCGTCAAGAAGCTGTCCCCCCTGGTCGAGGTGGGGCTGGGGTATCTGCGATTGGGACAGCCCACCACCACCCTGTCAGGAGGGGAACTGCAGCGGATCAAGCTGGCGCACAACCTGGTCCACCAGCGGAAGAAGCACATCCTGTACCTGTTCGACGAGCCCACCATCGGGCTCCACCCCCATGACGTGGCAGTGCTTCTGGAGAGCTTCCAAAAGCTGGTCACAGGGGGTCACACCGTGGTGGTCATCGAGCACAACCTGGACATGATCAAGTGCGCGGACCACATCATCGACCTGGGGCCCGAGGGCGGCGACCGGGGCGGCGAGATCGTGGTCCAGGGCACACCTGAAGACTGCGCCCGCGTCGAAGCATCCCACACCGGCCGATACCTCAAGGCCTACCTGGACGCGTAAAAAGTCCCTCGATCGCATCCCGAGATTCGGGTCAGTCGAACAACCGCCTGGTTAGTCCCGCAAGGTTTTCCGCCGGTTTCTCCAGAAACCCGGCACCTACAATCTCAAGAGGCTTTTTCCTCAAGTTGTCCCGTTACAAATTTATGCAAAATACTTGATATCAAGGTTTGATATGGGAGCCCTTCCCGGAGAGCCCTTCTTTGCAGTTTTGCCAGGTCCCTTTCTGAGATTCTAATGTTCACTCTTTTATCCTTGCGAAAAGACGCCTGGGCATATTCTCTATACTGCTTCGCCTCCTCCTTTACATCCGGGACAGTCACCCATTCTCCCCGTTCTACAGAGTCAAGAAGTTCTTTTTCTCCTTTTCTAATTTTCATTGACGTTATCTCCCAAATACTTTTTTGTCATTTTCCGGCTTGGGATAATCGTTTTCAAGAAAATCACCTCTTCATCTTCCACAAAAGGAACCAGATAAACATAATTTTCAATGTTCACAATGAAGACTCTCTGATCCGGATATCTCTCTTTGTTGGGATGCTCTACGATGTCCAATAATCCTCCTTGGATTATATTGAAAATGACATCTTCAAAACCGATATTTCGTTCCTCTCTCAGCTCTTCATTCTTCCCAACGCTCCAGTCGAAAAACTTCATGTGTCAAATATAGGACATTGTGTGCCTTTTGTCAACA
>JAUXEH010000267.1 GCA_030620655.1 Candidatus Aminicenantota bacterium
CTCAGGCGCACAGAAGGCCGGACTCAAGCAGGAACTGAAGACACAGCTCGAGGGCCTGACCTACGAAGGAGAGCCTGTGGTCGAGGAGGTTTTTGACGCAGAAGAGATCTACTCGGGACCCTTCGTCTCTGCCGGCCCGGACCTCATCGTGCTGGGCCGCCACGGATTCGACATGAAAGGCTCGGTGAAAAAGAAGGAGGCCTTCGGCCGCACCATCCTGCAGGGGATGCACACCTATGACGACGCCTTCTTCTGGGCGCCCCAGAATCACGGTAACGACCTGCGGATATCCGGCCTGGCCGAGATCATCCTGAGGCACTTCCAATGAGAGCCTTCAATCACAGCCCCCGACTTCGTATCCTCGCAGCAGCCCTGGTCCTGGGGCTGGGCACGGCCGTGTCCCTGGAAGCCTACGTGGGACCCGGCGCCGGTTTCGCCTTCCTGTCCTCGTTCCTGGTCCTCTTCCTCACGTTCTTCCTTGCGCTCCTCTCCCTGCTCTCCTGGCCGTTCCGTTTTCTCTTCCGGCTGATCAGGGGACAGAAGGCCTACAAGAACAGCCTGGTCGACCGCATGATCATCGTGGGACTGGACGGGATGGAACCCACACTCGTGGAAAAGTTCATGGCCGAGGGCAAGCTGCCCAACCTGTCCCGGCTGAAAGAGACCGGGAGCTACGCCCACCTGAGTACCACCACACCGCCCATTTCCCCCGTCGCCTGGTCGTCTTTTATGACCGGCTCCCACCCCGCCAAGCACAACATCTTCGACTTCCTGAGCCGCAATCCTCACACCTACCTGCCTGACCTGTCCTCGGCCCAGATCGGCACTCCTAAGCGGTATCTGCCGCTGGGCAAATACCGCATCCCGCTCTCCAAGCCCGTGATCCGCGGGCTGCGCAAGGGCATTCCGTTCTGGAAAATCCTGGGCGACACGGGCGTTTTCAGCACCATCCTGCGCATCCCCATCACCTTCCCGCCGGAAAAATTCAAGGGACACCTGATCTCCGGCATGTGCGCCCCGGACCTCAAGGGCAGCCAGGGCACGTTCTCCTTCTACACCTCCGAGGCCGGGAAGGCCGATGTGGATGAGGGGGGCGTCATCATCCCCTTGACGGCCACCGGCGACCGCATCGAGACCTATATCTCCGGCCCCCAGAACACGCTCCTCAAACAGGAGGAGGAGATGCGGCTGCCCATGAGTATCACCCTGGACAGGGAAAAGAAGCAGGCCGTGATCGAGGTCTCGGGCAAGAAGATCAAGCTGCCGGAAAAGACCTTTTCCGTCTGGATCCGCATCACCTTCCGGCCAGGCCTGGGCATGAAGATCCGGGCCATCTGCCGGTTCTACATCTCGGAGATCTCGCCCCGCTTCCATATGTACCTGACACCCCTGAACATCGACCCGGAAAAACCGGCCCTGCCCATATCCCACCCCTTCATCTACTCGGTCTACCTGGGAAAGCTCCTGGGCAGCTTCACAACCCTGGGAGAGGCCGACGACACCTGGGCCCTGAACGAGGGCATCCTGGACGAGGACTCCTTTTTAAAACTGTCCTACGACAACCACCGGGAGTCGGAAGACATGCTGTTCAATGCCATGGACAAGGTCAAGAAGGGAGTCATCGCCTGCTGGTTCCAGACCCCGGACAGCATCCAGCATATGTTCTTCCGCTACCTGGACCGGGAACACCCGGCCCTGGCCTGCGGGATCCCGACGGCCAAGAGCGCCCAGGTTATCGAGGACCTCTATGTCAACATGGACGAGCTGGTGGGCAGGGTCATGGACCGCATGGGCAAAAAGACCGCCCTGGTGGTCATGTCCGACCACGGCTTCAAACTGTTCTGTCGGGGCGTGAACCTCAATTCCTGGCTCTATCTCAACGGCTACCTGGCGCTCAAAGACGGCAAGACAGATAGCGGCGAGTGGTTCCAGGACGTGGATTGGAGCCGCACCAAGGCCTATGGATTGGGCCTGGCAGGTATCTACATCAACCAGGAAGGCCGCGAAGCTCAGGGCATCGTCAAGCCAGGAGAAGACACCCGGGCGCTCAAGGCCGAGCTCAAGGAGAAGCTCACCGGCCTCACCGACCAACAGACCGGCGACACGGCGATCCGCCGCCTCTACGACAAGGACGAGATCCCGGCCGGGCCCTACAAAGACAACTGCCCGGATTTCATCGTGGGCTACAACGAGGGATACCGCGTGTCCTGGGGTTCTGTCACCGGGAAGGTCAACGACGAGGTCTATGAGGACAACACCAAGGCCTGGAGCGGCGACCACTGCATCGATCCGGAGCTGGTCCCCGGCGTGTTCTTCAGCAACCACCCCATCAACACCCAGAGCCCCTCCATCGTGGACATCGCGCCGTCCGCGCTGTCACTCTTCGGTGTGGAGATTCCCGGTCACATGGACGGCCTTCCCCTCTTCGATGCGGCAAGCTTCGGATCGAAGTCAAAGACACCTGAGCCCGCAGCCGGTCGAGTCAAAGCCGTGGAGGACGGCCAGTGAGCATGAGCAGAATCTCAGGACCTGCTGTCAGGCCGCGGATCGTGGTATAATAAAGAACGAAAAAAACAAAGAGCTGAATTAGTATGGAGCATGGATAATTCACGAGTCGAGTTTGCCGTAGATGGTAGGCGCGGCGGGTGAAGCTGTGGTCGTCCACCGCGAACCCGCCGCAACACCCCAGATATGGTGAAATCGGCTCGCTGGGAGAGGAACAACTATGTGTCCCATAAACAGACGCGATTTCCTGAAGATGGGGCTGGCGACCGGAGCGGCCGCGGCCCTGGGAGGAGGCCCCGACCTGGTGACACGGGTGATGGGGCAGACCTCCACTCAGAAAAAATTGATCATCCTGGGATTCGACGGCATGGACCCGCACCTGGTGAACATGTGGATGAAGCAGGGCGAACTGCCGGCCCTGGCAAGGCTCCACCAGAACGGAGGGACCTTCGTGCCCCTGCAGACGGGGAATCCGCCCCAGAGTCCGGTGGCCTGGTCCAACTTCATCACCGGCATGGACCCTGGCGGCCACGGCATCTTCGACTTCATGCACCGCGACCCGCGCACCTACCTGCCTGAATTCTCCGCGGCCGGGACCCGGGGGACGGCCCGCACCCTGAGCCTGGGCAAGTACCAGATCCCCCTGTCCAGCCCGGAGATGACCAACCTGAGAAAGGGCCGGGCCTTCTGGCAGATCCTGGAGGATCACGACGTCCCGGCCACGATCTTCAAGATCCCCTCCAACTTCCCTCCGGTCCCTTCCAAGCAGAGGACCTTGTCCGGGATGAACACGCCCGACCTCTACGGCAATTACGGAGAGTGCAACTACTACACCACCGCCCCCACCCAGCTCAGCGAAGACATGGGAGGAGCCAGGGCCCACGAGGTCTACGTGATCGGGAACCAGGTGGAGGCCCGGCTGTCCGGCCCTGAGAACAGCCTCCTCAAAGAGCCGGAGGACACCTTCATCGATTTCCGGGTCTACCTGGACCCCGAGCACAAAGTGGCCAAGATCCGGATCCAGGACCACGAGTTCATCCTCAGGCAGGGCGAGTGGAGCGACTGGAAGCGGCTGCGCTTTCCCCTCATCCCGACCCAGAGTGTGAGCGGCATCGTGAGATTCTACATGCAGGAGGTCCGGCCGGAGTTCAAGCTCTATGTCTCCCCCATCAACATCGATCCCGGCGACCCGGCCATGCCCATCTCCACCCCGGACAGCTACAGCCGGGAACTGGAGAAAGAGTTCGGGTCATTCTACACCAAGGGTCTGCCTGCCGATTTCAAGGCCCTGGACAACAACATCTTCGACGACGAGGAGTATCTCATCCAGGACCAGCAGGTCATGGAGGAGCGCAAGGCCATGTTCGACTACGAGCTGGAGAGGTTCGACTCCGGAGTGCTCTTCTACTACGTTTCCAGCACGGACCAGCGCCAGCACATCTTCTGGCGTCACATCGACGAGCAGAACCCCGCGCACGATCCGGACCTGGCAGCCCGCTTCCGCGACTCCATCAAGGACGTGTACCAGGAGGCGGACCGGATGCTGGACAAGGCGCTCCAGAAGGCGGACAAGGACACGGTGGTCATGGTCGTCTCCGACCACGGGTTCGCGCCCTTCCGCCGGACCTTCAGCCTCAACACCTGGCTGCTGGAGAACGGGTACCACGCCCTGATCGACCCTCGCCGCCAGGGGGAGGACATGCTGTTCCAAAACACCGACTGGTCCCGGACTAAGGCCTACAACTACGGACTCAACGGCCTGTTCATCAACCAGCGGGGACGCGAGGCCGAGGGAACCGTCAACCCGGGCCCGGAAAAAGACAACCTCATCCACGAGATCATCCAAAAACTGGAAGCCATGAAGGATCCCAAGACCGGCGACCGGCCCATAAGGAAGGCCTATGCGGCCAAGGACATCTATCACGGTCCCTACGTGGATCAGGCGCCGGAGATCGTGGTGGGCTTCAACCTGGGATACCGCATCTCCTGGGAGTCGCCCGCGGGACGCCTACTGCCGGAGATCATCGGAGACAACACCGCCAAATGGAGCGGCGACCACTGCGTGGCGCCCGATGTTGTGCCCGGGGTATTCCTGACCAACCGGCCCA
>JAUXEH010000212.1 GCA_030620655.1 Candidatus Aminicenantota bacterium
AGCTGAAATGTCAGCCCGGTGATTTTCCCCAGCGAGGAAACTCACCTAATTCCTCGGCTCGCTCTCCTCTTCGAGGAACCATGCCCGCTCGCCTCCGGACGGCTTCCTTATCAGCTTGCCCGACTGAGCTCATTGTCAACATAAAGTTTTGGAACCGCGATTCCGCAGGACGCCGTCCGCGAACACTGAACCGGATTTTAATGATTTTACCGTCCGGATGCATTATAATGCTCTCCACCTACTATCGGAGCCATTATCATGCACAACGTTATAACCATCATCATGGCGGGAGGACAGGGAAACCGGCTGTATCCGCTGACCAAGATCCGCAGCAAACCCGCCGTCCCCATTGCCGGCCGGTTCCGGCTTATCGACTTCCCCATCAGCAACAGCATCCATTCCGGATTCAAGAAGATCTTCATCCTGACCCAGTTCAGCTCCGAGTCTCTGCACCGCCACATCTTCCTGACTTACCGCTTCGACAATTTCACGCGGGACTTCGTGACCATACTCTCCGCCCAGCAGACGCTGGAGAACCGCGACTGGTACCAGGGCACCGCTGACGCCGTCCGCCAGAATCTGGGATTCCTGCGCAGCGAAGTGGACTATGTGCTGATCCTGTCCGGAGACCACCTCTATCGGATGGATTACCTCCGCTTCCTAGACTTCCATATCCAGAAGAAGGCGGACATCAGCATCTCGGTATATCCGGTTCGATCCAATCAGGCCTCCCAGTTCGGCGTGATGAAGGTCAGCCGGAGCGGCAAGATCACGGATTTCAAGGAAAAACCCAGGGACCCCCAGCTCCTGGATTCCATGCGTGTCTCCGAGGATACCTTCCAGCGCTTCCGGATGAAGGCGGCCGGACGGACCCACCTGGCATCGATGGGGGTGTACGTGTTCAACCGCGCCGTGCTCCAGGAGCTGCTGGAGGACACCGATTTCGAGGATTTCGGGAAAGAGGTCATCCCCCATGCCATCCAAAGGAAAAAAGTCTACAGCTACTTTTTCGACGGTTATTGGGAGGACATCGGAACCATCCGAAGCTTTTTCAAGGCGCACCTGGACCTGACCCGCAGCCGGCCCAAGTTCCGTCTCTATAACGAAGCCAGGCCCATCTTCACGCGGGCACGTTTTCTGCCCGGATCCCGGATCCTCGACTCCGAGATCAAGCACTCGATCATATGCGAGGGGAGCATCATCAACCGGGCCCGGATCTCCGACTCCATCATTGGGATCCGGTCGCGCATCGGAAAGAATACCAAACTGGACAGAACCGTGTTAATGGGGGCAAACCGCTTCGAGTTGGACAGGGATGTGAAATCGCATCAAAGGCTTACCATTCCGGACATCGGTATAGGCGACAACTGCGAGATCCGCAACGCCATCATCGACCGCAACGCCCGCATCGGCCACAACGTCAAACTGATCAACACGCGGGGCGTCAAACAACACCAGTGCGAAAACTGCCACATCATAGACGGGGTCATCGTGATCCCCAAGAACGTCGTCATCCCCAATGGAACCGTGATCTGAGAGGAAATCCACCCATGACCCTGACCTTATCCCAGAGGCCTTCCCCCCCATCCTCCATCGCCTACTTTTCCATGGAGGTCGGCCTGGAATCCGGCATGCCCACCTACAGCGGCGGGTTGGGCGTCCTGGCCGGCGACACCCTCAAGGCCGCCGCCGACCTGTCTATCCCCCTGGTCGGCGTCACCCTGCTCCACCGCAAGGGATACTTCCGTCAGGAGCTGGATGCGCAGGGCAACCAGACGGAAAGAGCATTTGATTGGGATCCCCAGGACTTCCTGGAACTCCTGACTCCGAAGGTCACCATGTCCATCGAGGGACGGCCGGTCCGCATCCAGGCCTGGCGGTATCTGATCAGGAGTCCATCCGGTCACACCGTGCCCGTCTATTTCCTGGACACACAGGTGCAGGGCAACACGGAGTGGGACCAAGCCCTCACCGACCACCTCTACGGCGGTGACGAGCGCTACCGCCTCTGCCAGGAAGCCGTGCTGGGGATGGGCGGCGTGGCCATGCTGCGATCCCTGGGCTACACAGAGATCCAGGCCTTTCACATGAACGAGGGGCATTCGGCCCTGCTCAGCCTGGCCCTGCTGAAAGAACAGCTCGGAGAGCGGGACATCGTTGCGGCCTCGCAAGAGGATATCGACCGTGTGCGCCAGATGTGCGTGTTCACGACCCACACGCCGATACCGGCCGGGCATGACAAATTCCCCCTGGATCTGGTGGAAAAGGTGCTGGGGCAGGCCCCGGCCCGCTTCCTGGCCGGAGGCCAGGCCAACGTCGACGGCGAGCTCAACCTGACTTCCCTGGCTCTCATGTTCTCCTGGTATGTCAACGGCGTCTCCCACCGGCACGAGAAGATCTCCCAGGACATGTTCCCCGATTACCCCATCAACTCCATCACCAACGGAGTGCATGCCGCGACCTGGACCTCCCCCCCGTTCAAGCAGCTTTATGACCGGCACATGGAGGAATGGCAGGAGGACAGCCTCTACCTGCGTTATGCCATCAACATCCCGCGGGAAGAGATCATGGATGCCCACAGAGAGGCCAAGCAGCACCTGCTGAAGGAGGTCCTGCGGCGTTCCGGGCAGAAACTGGAGGACGATGTCTTCACGATCGGCTTCGCCCGGCGGGCCACGCCCTATAAGCGTGCCGATCTCCTGTTCACGGACCTGGAGCGGCTCCGCACTATTGCTCGGCAGGTGGGACGGTTCCAGGTGATCTTTGCCGGCAAGGCCCACCCCAAGGACGAGGGAGGCAAGGAGCTGATCCGGAGGATCTTCAGGGCGGCCGAAGCCCTCAAGCCGGAAGTTCCCGTCATCTATCTCCAGGGATACAAGATGAGCCTGGGGCTGTCTCTCTGCTCCGGCGTGGATCTCTGGCTGAACACCCCGATGAAGCCCCGGGAGGCCTCGGGAACGAGCGGCATGAAGGCGGCCCTCAACGGGGTGCCCAGCCTCAGCGTGCCGGACGGCTGGTGGCTGGAAGGACACGTGGAGGGCGTGACCGGATGGTCCATCGAGGACGGCCAGGAGGGTTCGGAATCGGGGGCGGCCGAAGCCGAGTCCCTGTACCACAAACTGGGTTCCGTAATCCTTCCCCTGTACTATCGGAATCCGATGGATTACGCCGGGATCATGCGCGCCGCCATCGCTCTGAACGGTTCCTTCTTTTCGGCCCAGCGCATGATGGTCCAGTATCTGAACAACGCCTACCGTCCCACCAACAACCGCAGGTCGTGATAATCCAAGAGAGGCGAAGTTTCCATCATATCCGGGAGACCCCACCATTTATATTGGATAATTCACGAGTCGAGGTTGCTGCAGCGACGAGGAAGTGGCCCATGAAGCTGTAGATGTCTACCGCGAATGGGCTGCAACGAAGTCGATGTGGTAAGATCGGCGCGCCCGGAGGGTAAAAGATGCCGACATTAAATACATTTAGTTTGTGGAATTCATGTGTCGGCAGCTTTTATGAATTATTCAGGTGAAAGGGAGGTCGAATACATGCCCGAGATAAGACACGACCCACTGCTGGACAGATGGGTGATCATCGCGCCGGAGAGGGCCAAGCGGCCTCAGGAGATGCCGCCAGCGGAACCCACAGCCCAGGCCCAGCCCTGTCCCTTCTGTGAGGGGAATGAAAAGGAAACCCCTCCCGAGCTGTGGGCCCGGAGGGACGGTCGGGGGGCCGGACCGGATTCCCCGGGCTGGACGGTGCGGGTGGTGCCCAACCGCTTTCCCGCCCTCACGACCTCATCCCCAGTGAGACATGAGCACACGGGCCTGCTGAAAAGCATCCAGGGGGTGGGGGCCCATGAGGTCATCATCGAATCCCCCGGCCATGAGGACGGCCTGGCGGATCTGCCCCCGTCTCACCTGCAGTCGGTGCTGGAAGCCTACCGCCTGCGGTTGCGGGCCGCCTATCAGGACAGCCGGCTGGCCTACGCCCTCGTTTTCAAGAATCACAAGGGTCCCGCCGGTGCCTCCCTGTATCATCCACATTCGCAGCTCATCGCCACTCCGGTCATCCCCCAGAATGTCAGGCTCAAGCTGGAGACCGCACTCAAACATAACGCACGGACCGGGACATGCCTCCTCTGCAGCCTGCTCCACCAGGAAAGGACCAGCGGCACACGTGTGATTCTGGAAGCTGACGGGTTCATTGCACTGGCCCCCTTCGCCTCCCGCTTCCCCTACGAGGTGATGATCGCGCCGGTCCGGCACATGCCGGACTTCACAGACATGAGAAACGAAGATCTCCTCGGCCTGGCCGGCATGCTCAAGGACATCCTGCAGCGTTTAAAGATGGCGCTGGATGATCCCCCTTATAATTATTTCCTCAGCACGGCACCCAATCCCGCGGCCCTGGAGCAGGAGGAGTGGGATGCGGCCCATCTCAAGTCCGCCGGTCACTGGCACCTGGAGATACTCCCCCGGCAGCGCCCGCCCGCCGGATTCGAATGGGGCAGCGGCTTCCACATCAATCCGGGAATCCCCGAAGACGCGGCTCAGCATCTCCGGGAGATCGGCACGAAAAGGGGTGAATGACGCAGGTTCGATCAGGGCCGCCGCCCGGTCTCTCCGAGCAGACGCGCGATTTCTTCGCTGGAAACGCCCTCCATCTGTTCGGTGGTGAGCCGCCACCGCCAGTTCCCGAGCCTGGAACCGGGGCGGTTCATGCGTGCCTCGGATCCCAGGCCCAGGAGATCCTGGGCAGGGATGACCGCCAGGACCGCAGGAGAGGCCAGGACAATCCGTATCAGCTCCCGGACAACCTCTGTTGTAGGCCCGATCTTCGGCCCCAAGTAGTCCAGCACGCGTGTCCGGGTGGGATGGTCGATCTCATCCTCGAGCCAGCCCCGTAGGGAGTTGTTGTCGTGGGTTCCGGTGTAGGCCACACAGCGGCCCTCATAGGTGTGCGGGAGATAGGGATGATCCGGATCCCCCTCCCCAAAGCCGAACTGGAGCACCTTCATTCCCGGCAGCCCATATCGCTTCCTTATCTCGGTCACATCCGGGGTGATGCTCCCCAGGTCTTCGGCGACGAAGGGCATTGCCGGAAACTCCCGGCTGACCCGATCCAGTAAGCCTGCGGCCGGCGCTTTTTTCCAGCGGCCATTTTTCGCTGTACGGGAGCCGGCTGGCACCTGCCAGTAACCGACCAGCCCGCGGAAATGGTCGATCCGCATCAGGTCGAAGCGGTCCAGGGCATGCCGAAGGCGGTCGATCCACCAGTCGAATCCCCTTCTCTTGAGCTCCTGCCAGCGGTAGAGCGGGTTTCCCCAAAGCTGGCCGGCGCGGCTGAAGTAGTCGGGAGGGACCCCGGCCACATGGGTAGGCTTTTTACGCGCGTCCAACTGGAAAAGCGAAGGAGCGGACCACACATCGGCGCTGTCATATGTAACATAGATGGGGAGATCGCCGAAAAGACGGATGCCGCATCGTCGGGCATATTCGCGCAGGCCCTGCCACTGACAGGCAAAAACATACTGCTGGAAACGGATCTGCTGCAGGTCATCATGAAACTCGGAAGCCTCCCTGGAGAGAGCCCTGGTTTGCCTGTCCCTGAGGGGCTCCGGCCAGGCAAACCAGGGA